>NZ_KV826321.1:0-13625 GCF_001835895.1 Staphylococcus sp. HMSC034C12
TATTTTGTTAGGAATTATGTCCCAGCCTCTTTTTTTATATGTACTATGAAATTTTCTGACATCTTGTTGTCATTTAATACTAGATTTATGTAAAATAATAGGTATATCTATTGAAAAGGAAGTTGATCTCTAATGTGGAAAGAAAAAGTACAAGAATATGAAAGTCAAATTATTGAAGATTTAAATGGATTACTTTCAATCAAGAGTGTGAGAGATGATAGTCAAGCTTCAGAGGAAGCACCAGTTGGTCCTGGACCTCGTGAAGCTCTTGATTATATGTATAAAATCGCTCAAAGAGATGGTTTTTCTACCCATGATGTTGATCATATTGCTGGAAGAATTGAAGCAGGTCAAGGTGAAGATGTATTGGGAATTTTATGTCATGTAGATGTCGTTCCTGCTGGAGACGGTTGGGATTCTGATCCATTTAAACCTGTTGTAACAGATGATGCTATTGTGGCAAGAGGTACACTTGATGATAAAGGTCCAACTATCGCAGCTTACTATGCAGTTAAAATTTTAAATGAAATGAATGTAGATTGGAAAAAACGTATTCATATTATTATTGGTACAGATGAAGAATCTGACTGGAAATGTACAGAAAGATATTTCAAAACAGAAGAAATGCCTGCTTTAGGTTTTGCACCAGATGCTGAATTCCCTGCTATTCATGGTGAAAAAGGAATTACAACATTTGATTTAGTCCAAAATGTAAGCTCACATCATACTGATCATTCAGAAGCAAAACTTCTTTCATTTAAATCTGGTCAACGTTATAACATGGTTCCTGATCATGCTAAAGCACATATTTTGGTTGAAAAAAATATGACAGACGTAGTTCAACATTTCGAACATTATCTAGACCAACGTCAACTAGAAGGTGAAGCGGTTGTAGATAATGGTGAATTGATATTAACTGTTGAAGGGAAAGCCGTCCATGGTATGGATCCTTCACTTGGTGTGAATGCTGGTTTATATCTTATTGACTTCCTATCAACTTTGAATCTTAATCAAGCTGCAAAAGAATTCGCTGAATTTAGTAATCGTTATTTACATGAATCTCATTTTGGTGAAAAAATGGGTATGAAGTTCCATACTGATGTTATGGGAGACGTGACAACAAACGTAGGTATCATTACGTATGATAAAGAAAAAGGTGGCAAATTTGGTATCAATTTACGTTATCCTAAAGACTTCGAATTTGAAACTGCTTTAGAACGTTTTAAAAATGAAATCAAATCTCAAGGGTTTGAAATAGAATTAGGTAAAGTTCAACAACCTCATTTCGTAGATAAAAATGATCCATTTGTACAAAAACTTGTCACTGCTTATAGAAATCAAACAGGTGATATGACAGAACCTTATACAATTGGTGGAGGCACTTATGCACGTAATTTAGACAAAGGTGTTGCATTTGGAGCTATGTTTGAAGATTCAGAGGATTTAATGCATCAAAAGAATGAATATATTACTAAAAAACAATTATTCAACGCAACAAGTATCTATTTAGAAGCAATTTATTCACTATGTGTGGAGGGATAAATAATGACAAAAGTATTTATTAACGGAGAATTTTTAAATCAAGAAGACGCAAAAGTGTCTTATGAAGACCGAGGTTATGTATTTGGAGATGGTATATATGAATATATTCGTGCATACAACGGTAAATTATTTACAGTAACTGAACACTTTGAAAGGTTCCTTAGAAGTGCGAGTGAAATTCAAATCGATTTAGGCTATACTGTCGAGGAGCTAACAGATATTGTAAGACAACTTTTAAAAATCAATGACATTCAAAATGGTGGAATTTATATTCAAGCGACAAGAGGTGTAGCACCAAGAAACCATTCTTTCCCAACTCCAGAAGTTAAACCTGCTATTATGGCATTTGCTAAAAGTTATGATCGTCCATACGACGACTTTGAAAATGGCATTAATGCTGTAACAGTTGAAGATATTAGATGGTTACGTTGTGACATTAAAAGTTTAAATTTATTAGGAAATGTTCTTGCTAAAGAATATGCAGTTAAATATAATGCAACAGAAGCCATTCAACATAGAGATGAAATTGTTACTGAAGGTGCGTCAAGTAATGTGTATGCGATTAAAGATGGCGAAATCTATACACATCCCGTTAATAATTACATTTTAAATGGTATTACTCGAAAAGTAATTAAATGGGTTGCTGAAGATGACAACATACCATTTAATGAAGAAACATTTACAGTTGATTTCTTAAAAAATGCAGATGAAGTCATTGTGTCTAGTACTTCTGCTGAAGTAACACCTGTCGTTAAGATTGATGGCGAAATTGTAAATGATGGTAAAGTAGGTCCAATTACTAAAAAATTACAAGAAGGATTCGAAAAGTATATTGAATCAAAAAGTATCAATTAACTTTAAATTTCTTCAACGATGATGTATATGATATGTTATAATATTTATAAAGCATTCGGGATTTTAGCTTTTTCATACTAGTAAAATGTATCATTTTGTTTCTCATTTTCAGTTGAAAAATTAAGCTAAAAATTATAAAATCATCATTGAGTGATTAAAGAGATAACGTAAAAAATTTAAATGATTTGAAGACATTTAAATAATAATTTTATCAATATAACAAAAACAAAGTTAGAAATATAATCGTTAGATAAAAAGCGATGATTAAATTAGATATATGGCTCTTGAAAAACTATATTTCTCGAGCCATTTTCTAGTTGAAAGTGAGGTGAACGAGTTGGAGCAGTTTTATCAATTAGGGTGGACGCTTGATTCTGCAGGTGGAGCATCTGGAGAAGCGTATATGGCTGAACAAGATGGACAAAAATTATTTCTTAAGCGTAACTCAAATCCATTTATTGCAGCTTTATCTGCAGAAGGTATTGTGCCTAAGTTAGTTTGGACAAAACGTATTGAAACAGGCGAAGTGGTAACAGCACAACATTGGAAAAATGGTAGAGAACTTACACCATCTGAAATGTCTCAAAGAAGAGTTGCTGAACTTCTCAAAAAAATACATGGTTCAAAACCACTACTTAATATGTTAAAACGTATGGAAATGGAGCCTATTACCCCAAATATTATGTTAAAGAAAATTAATGCTTCTTTATCTAGAGACGTATTAACCCATCATATTATTCGAAAAGCATTAACTTACTTGGAAGATCATATTCCTAATTTAGATTCACGTTTCTTTACAGTAGTTCATGGTGATGTTAATCATAATAACTGGTTACTTTCTGATCGTGATGAGTTATTTTTAGTAGATTGGGAAGGTGCAATGATTGCTGATCCAGCCATCGATATTGGTATGCTGCTATACAACTACGTTCCAAAACAACAATGGTCTAACTGGTTTAATACTTATGGTGTTAAAGAAAGTATGGACTTAAATAAACGTATGAAATGGTATACTGTGATTCAATCAATCGGCATGATTCAATGGTATGAAGAACAAAAAAGATTTAAAGATATGAACACATGGCTCAAATTTTTAAATGAGGTAATGAATAGTAATTTATTTATTTAAGGAGATTTAATACATGAGAGTCCGTTATAAACCATGGGCAGAAGATTATTTGAAAGAACATCCTGACCTAGTAGATATGGATGGTTCACATGCTGGCAAAATGAGTGATTGGTTTGATAAGAAACAGCCAATCTATATTGAAATCGGTTCAGGAATGGGGCAATTTATAACTACACTTGCAGAGCAACATCCTGAAATTAATTTTGTTTCTTTAGAACGTGAAAAAAGCGTTATGTATAAAGTGCTTGATAAAGTAAAGGATAAAGGACTCACAAATTTAAAAATGATTTGCAATGATGCAATTGAACTAAATGAGTACTTTAAAGAGAATGAAGTATCTAGAATTTATTTAAATTTCTCGGATCCTTGGCCAAAAAAAAGACATGCAAAACGTCGTTTAACGTATCGCACTTTTTTAGCTCTATATGAACAAATTCTTAAAGAAGATGGAGAAATACACTTTAAAACAGATAATAGAGGTTTATTTGCTTATAGTCTTGAAAGCATGTCACAATATGGAATGTATTTTACAAAGTTAAATTTAAATCTTCATGATGAAGATGATGAAGATAATATATTAACTGAATATGAGAAAAAATTTTCTGATAAAGGTTCCCGTATTTATAGAATGGAAGCCAAATTTCATAAAAATTAATAAATAATATATTAAATCCAACACACGAGCGTAAGAAGCAAATACATTCTTACGCTCGTGTGTTGTTTTATCATTTATTGCTCTTTATGATAAATATAAGTACATATGATAAACATCCATGCAATATATAAGAGAAAAAGAAAAAATTTAGTCCATATTTCATCTAAAATGATTATTGATTTTTGTATTATCATAGTAATCGTTACTTTACTGTTAAGTTCGAAAATGATAAAAAATTAATAAAAACATCAAACAAATGTAATTTAAAATATAAATATGAAGTGAAAAAAGTATTAAAATATTTTTTAAATATCAAAAAATAATATTAATTTTCTTCAATAGTAAGTATTTCACCTGTGTGTGCATCAGCATAGAAGGTATACTCTATATCACGGTTGTTTTTATTTTGAGTAATACCACCTTGATAAACAAAACGATTTAAATATTGCTCTTTATTTTGCAAAGGTTCATGAAGAATGTAAGAACCTTTAATATCCATAAAATATGATTTTACTTCCTCTAATATTCTATCCGGATTTTTTACTTTTTTGTTTTTCAATGTATGATAGAGTATAAAAGCCGTAGATGCTCCTATAGTTATTACGATGGGAATGGAGATATATTTTATAGTTTGACGAGTCATAATTATCGAATCTAACCTTTCTATTAATAGTTCTTATTATTAGTTTACCATAATCAAAATGATATAATACATTTAAGGAGTGTGTTTATGTAATGGAAAACGATAAAACTTTACTTCGTATAAAAACATTAACAGAATTACATGGAGCACCAGGCTTTGAAGAAGAAGTACGTGACTACATGAAAAAAGAAATGACCCCATTTGTAGATGAAGTGATAACAACTCATTTGGGAAGTGTTTTTGGTATAAAAAAATCAAAAAAACAAAATGCAAAGCGTGTGATGATAGCGGCTCATATGGACGAAATTGGCTTTATGATTACGAACATCACTCAAAATGGCATGTTACAGTTTACTAATTTAGGCGGCGTATCTAATGATATATGGCAAGGACAACGACTGCAGGTTAAAAATAGAAAAGGTGAAAAAATTGTAGGTGTAGTTTCGAATATACCAAAACATTTTAGAACAGGTAATGAAGCGGTTCCTGAGATTAAAGATTTAATGTTAGATATAGGAGCAGAAAGTGATAAAGAAGTTCGATCACGTGGAATAGAAATAGGGGACACAATTGTTCCTTTTACACCATTCACTCAATTATCTGAACATCGATATAGTGCTAAGGCATGGGATAATCGTTACGGTTGTGTCTTAGCAATTGAAATATTAGAATTACTCAAAGATGTAGAATTAGATGTAGATTTATATGTGGGTGCAAATGTTCAAGAAGAAGTTGGATTAAGAGGTGCAAAAGCATCAACTGAATTAATACAGCCAGACATAGCATTCGTTGTAGATTGTTCTCCTGCAAATGATATTAAAGGTAAACAGCAATTATCTGGTCAATTAGGTGAAGGAACATTAATTCGAATTAAAGATGGTACAATGATTCTCTCTCCACGTTTCAGAGACTATCTACTGGAGTTAGTTGATACATTTGATATTCGTTCACAATACTATATTTCACCAGGTGGTACAGATGGGGGAGAAATCCATAAAGCAAATAAAGGTGTACCTACAGCAGTTATAGGCGTATGTGCAAGATATATTCATAGTACAGATGCGGTATTTGATATTAGAGACTATTATGCCGCGCGTGAATTATTAAAACAAGCTGTGAGTCACTTAACAAATGAAAACATTTTAACATTACAATTTCAAAGTGAGGAGAAATAATATGATTACATTAGAAACTGAAAAACAATTTGAAGAATTAAAAAATGAACAAACGGTATTTGAATTTACAGCTGGATGGTGTCCAGATTGTAAAGTGATTGAACCAGATTTACCGAAATTAGAAAAAAAATACTCTAATTTTAAATTTGTATCAGTAGATCGAGATAAATTTATAGATTTAGCAATTGAAAATGATATCATGGGTATTCCAAGTTTTCTCGTATATAAAAATGGTGAATTAATGGGAAGTTATATTGGAAAAGAACGAAAATCAATCGAACAAATAGATTCATTTTTAAGTCAATATGTGTAAATGAGTAATTAGGACTTAAACTTCTTATTTATATGAAAGAATAGCCTAATTTTTCTGTAACTGGAGCTCTTTTTATTGTAAAATATTGTAAGGTGCGAAAATAGGAGTGTTTTAATATGAACGTCTTTCAAATGAGAGATACATTAAAACAACGTTTAAAACATTTAGACGTTGATTTTAAGTTTGATCGTGAAGAAGAAACATTACGTATATATAGACGAGATAATTTTAAAGGCGTAACTATCAAACTTAATGCAGTTGTAGCGAAGTATGAAGAACAAAAAGAGAAAATCATTGATGAAATTATCTATTATGTTGAAGAGGCAATTGCACAAATGGATGATAATGGTCTATCTAAAATGAAAGATATTCAAGTTATGCCTGTAATAAGATCAACTAGTTTTGATAAAAAAACTAAAGAAGGTCATCAATTTGTTATTGAAGAACATACTGCAGAAACTAATATTTATTATGCACTTGATTTAGGAAAATCGTACCGATTAATTGATGAAAGTATGTTAAAAACACTAGGTTTAACTTCACAACAAATTAAAGAAATGTCGTTGTTTAATATACGTAAACTTGAGAATAAATATAAAACAGATGAAGTAAAAGGAAATATTTTTTATTTTATCAATTCAAATGACGGATATGATGCGAGTCGTATTTTAAATACAAAGTTTTTAAATGACATTGAAGCTCAATGTGAAGGTGAAATGTTAGTCGCTGTTCCTCATCAAGATGTATTAATTATTGCTGATATACGCAATAAAACAGGCTATGATGTTATGGCACACTTGACGATGGAATTTTTTACTAAGGGACTTGTACCTATAACGTCACTTTCATTTGGTTATAAAAAAGAACATTTAGAGCCGATTTTTATTTTAGGAAAAAATAATAAACAAAAAAGAGATCCAAACGTTATTCAACGTTTAGAAGCGAATCGTAAAAAATTTAATAAAAAATAACTAATAATACGTAAAAAGGAGAATTTAAATGAATTTATTTTATAATAAAGAAGGCGTAGGGGACGTTGCATTTTTACAAATTGAACCAACAGATGGGCCTTTTGAATATGAAATAAAAAATAATGTGGTTGCTATTAAACATGAAAATCAAATTGTTGGATTTAATATTTTCGATTTTTCAAAAGTATATTCAGTTAATAGTAAGGGTCATATTAAATTAAATGAAACGCTTGTAGAAGCTATACAACAATCAATTACAAATGCAGGTTTTGATTATCAACTTGAAGCGGATTTATCACCTAAATTTGTTGTAGGCTATGTAGAAACTAAAGAAAAGCATCCTGATGCAGATAAATTAAGTATTTTGAAAGTTGATGTTGGTAGTGAAAAACTACAAATCGTGTGCGGTGCGCCAAATGTAGAAGCAGGTCAAAAAGTTGTCGTAGCTAAAGTCGGTGCAGTTATGCCAAGTGGAATGGTAATTAAAGATGCTGAATTACGTGGTGTTGCATCAAGTGGTATGATTTGTTCAATGAGAGAATTGAACTTGCCTAATGCACCTCAAGAAAAAGGAATCATGGTATTGTCTGATGATTATAAAGTAGGCAATGCATTTTTTGATTAAAAAAACTAGGAAGGATGTGGAAGTATGAGTTGGTTTGATGAATTATTTGGCAATGATAAACATTCTGATGAAGAATTACTAAGACGAAAAAATAAACGTCGACATAACTCAGAAACACAAAAGAATGGTGAGCATACCTTACTTCCTGAAAATGATGATATCTATGATCGTCCGCGTGGAAAATTTCGTTTTCCTATTGATTTAGGGCAAGATGCTGAAACATATGATGAAGCGGTTTACAGAGAAGTTGATGAAGATGAATATATGTCGCAGAAATCACCTAAAGTTGATAAAGAATTTGGTTATGGCGCTTACAGTTATGATGAAATAGATAATAATAATGACTATCCTCAAACTTATGACAGTGCAACAGATACTCGAAGACGCAGAAGAAGACAGTATACAAATCATGATGATACTGGAGTGCCTTCAATTAAAGAAAGACCTTCTAATAAACGTAATAAGTCGTTGAATAGTACACAATTAAATGAGAAAAATAATAGAAAAACGACTTCTCAATATCATAAGCATACAAATAATCATTCTCATGTGAAATTACAATCGGAGCGTTTTAAAGCAAACTATAAAACGACATCGAATTCTACATATCACCATTCAAGTTTTAGAACTTCAGAAGTACCGTCTGCAGTATTTGGTACAAAAAAACGCCGACCAATTGAAAACGGTGTTATCCCTCCACTAAAAGAGAATGAGAATGACGATAATCATAATGACGAGAAACATAATTCAAAACAAGATCAAACAGCACAACGAGTATCTGATAATGATGTAAAAACAAATATAAGCAAGTCTAAAAATGAACCGTTGAGTCAAACTAAATATGAAGATACTGATGTTTCAATTATTAATGATCAAAATTCTAATATTTATGAAACTACATCTTCAAAAAGTAACGTTCCTAATTTTTCTCAAAAAGATAATACGGTGAATATTGAGAATATTTATGCGTCACAAATAGTAGAAGAAATTAGACGTGAAAGAGAAAAAAAAGCACAACAAAAACGTAAGTTTAAAGAAGCTTTACAGAATAAGCGTCAACAATCAGCGGATAATGATAACGAAATCCAAAAAGTCATTGATGAAATGTATGCAAATCAAGCTAAGCAGTACACTGGAGAGAGTTCTCTAGATCATGAAGAAAATAATGATGAAGAGAGAACGACATATACAGAAGATAGTACTGATAAAATGGAAGACTCAAATGAGAATACGATGAATAATCATGTGATTGATGAAGGGACTCAAACTGATTCAAATACATCTAATTATGATGACGATGATGAGCAGTATCAATATGAAGAAATTGATTTGAAATCTGTCCCAAATATTCAAACTGTTAATGATAAAGATGTAGAAGTACGAGAAGTTAATGATACGACATCTACAGACGAACATAATGATGAGCCATTGTCAGACGATAATCTTAACGTATCACCTATACATTCAACTAAAGACAAACAGCATCATCTTAATAAAAATGAAGATGCTCATTTAAGTAAAGTTAATGAATTGCAAGACGATAATTATACTTCAAAAGAAGAAGTAGAGGAAGCAAAGTATCATGAGATGAACGCTTCTTCGAATGAAGAGGTAACTAAACAATCAAATCATAACGATGATGACATTGACCATTCAATTGATAATGCAATTGAGACAGATACTGAGTATGCTTCTGAACAAATTGAACATAACAATGATTCAGTTCATGACTCATCATCTAACACTGAAGGTGAAAAATTAGAAGATGATAACAAACAAATCGTTGAAAATGAGGATGTTTCATCATCTATTAAATCCTCAATCATTCCGGGTAGTAAACCTTTTAACGTTGTAATGACGCCATCTGACAAAAAACGTTTGATGGATGCTAAAAAATTCAAAAAAACTAATAAAGTTAGCGTTCCAGAATTAAAACCAGAGACAAAATTGGAAAATAAATCAGTTAGTACACCAAGTTCAAGTCCATCAGTAAAAGCGACTAATAATCATGAAGAGCATATTAAAAAGAATATTAATGAACAATCACTTCAAGATAATCAAGAAGATGAAACGAGTGAACTTTCAAATGTACAAAATGAAAATACACAAGCCATATCTATGACATTAAATACTCAGAATGAAGATCAAGATGAAAACGAGCAACACGAAAGTAAAGCTGCGATTAGAAAAGGTCCTAATATTAAATTACCAAGTCTTGAATTATTAGAAGATCCGGAAATTCATCAAATTGATAACTCATGGATTGAAGAGAAAAAACAAGAATTAAATGATGCGTTTTATTACTTTAATGTTCCTGCAGAAGTTCAAAATGTGACTGTAGGTCCAAGTGTAACACGATTTGAGTTAGCTGTTGAAAAAGGTGTGAAAGTTTCGAGAATTACTGCTTTGCAAGATGATTTAAAGATGGCACTGGCCGCTAAAGATATAAGAATTGAAGCACCTATTCCAGGTACAAGCTTGGTAGGTATTGAAGTACCAAACCAAAATTCTTCAAAAGTAAGTTTAAAATCAATCTTAGAATCATCTAAGTTTAAAAATACTGAATCTAAATTAACAGTAGCTATGGGTAATCGGATTAATAATGAGCCATTATTAATGGATATTGCTAAAACGCCTCATGCTTTAATAGCTGGAGCGACAGGTTCAGGTAAATCTGTATGTATTAACAGTATATTAATGTCATTATTATATAAAAATCATCCAGAAGAGTTGAGATTATTATTGATTGATCCAAAAATGGTTGAATTAGCGCCATATAATGACTTACCACATCTTGTTTCACCAGTTATTACAGATGTTAAAGCAGCTACTCAAAGTTTAAAGTGGGCTGTTGAAGAGATGGAAAGACGTTATAAACTGTTTGCAAAATATCACGTACGTAATATTACTGCTTTTAATAAAAAAGCGTCTTACGAACAACGTATGCCTAAAATAGTCATTGTTATTGATGAATTAGCAGATTTAATGATGATGGCTCCACAAGAGGTAGAACAATCTATTGCTAGAATTGCTCAAAAAGCGAGAGCATGTGGAATTCATATGTTAGTAGCGACACAAAGACCTTCAGTTAATGTTATTACTGGACTTATTAAAGCTAATATACCAACCCGTATTGCATTTATGGTGTCTTCAAGCGTGGACTCTAGAACTATTATTGATAGTGGAGGCGCTGAAAGACTATTAGGGTACGGTGATATGCTATATTTAGGTAGTGGTATGAATAAACCTATACGTGTACAAGGTACATTTGTATCTGATGAAGAAATTGATGATGTCGTTGATTTCATCAAAGCACAAAGAGAACCAGAATATTTATTTGAAGAAAAAGAATTGTTGAAAAAGACTCAAACTCAAGCACGAGATGAATTATTTGATGATGTTTGTAGTTTTATGGTCAAAGAAGGACATATATCTACTTCATTAATCCAACGACATTTCCAAATTGGTTATAATCGTGCAGCAAGAATCGTCGATCAATTAGAACAACTAGATTATATATCTGGAGCAAACGGCTCTAAACCACGAGATGTATTTATTACTGAGGCAGATTTAAAGAAAGATTAATTTTAAAGGAGTTTTATGGATATGACGCATTATCATTTTGTCGGAATTAAAGGTGCAGGAATGAGTTCATTAGCACAAATTATGCACGATTTAGGACATGAAGTTCAAGGTTCAGATATTGAAAAATATGTATTTACAGAAGTAGCACTTAAAAATAAAGGGATTAAAATTTTACCATTTAGTGTAGATAATATACATGAAGGAATGGTAGTTATTCAAGGTAATGCCTTCCCTGATACACATGAAGAAATTGTTAAAGCACATGAATTAAAGTTGGACGTGATTAGATATCATGATTTTCTTGGTCAAGTCATTAATCAATATACATCGGTAGCAGTTACAGGTGCTCATGGTAAAACGTCTACAACTGGTTTATTATCTCACGTTATGAATGGAGACAAGAAAACATCATTCTTAATTGGCGATGGTACAGGAATGGGCTTACCAGGTAGTGATTATTTTGCATTTGAAGCGTGTGAATATAGACGTCATTTTTTAAGCTATCACCCAGATTATGCAATTATGACAAATATTGATTATGACCATCCTGATTATTTTAAAGATATTGACGATGTTGCTAGTGCTTTCCAAGAAATGGCAAATAATGTAAAAAAAGCGATTATTGCTTGGGGAGATGATGAACATTTAAGAAATCTAAAAGCAGATGTACCTATTTATTATTATGGTCTTAGTAAAAACGATGATGTATATGCAGATAATATACAAATAACTGAAAATGGTACTCAGTTTGATGTGTATATTAATGGAGAATACTATGATCACTTTTTAACACCACAATATGGTAATCATAATGTTCAAAATGCCTTAGCAGTTATTACAATTAGTTATCTTGAAAAAATGGATGTTAATAATATTAAAGAAGCTTTAGAAACATTTGGCGGTGTAAAACGTCGCTTTAATGAAACTTTTGTTTCAAAACAAGTATTAGTAGACGATTATGCTCACCATCCAAGAGAAATTAGTGCTACAATTGAAACAGCACGAAAAAAATATCCAAATAAAGATGTCGTTGCAGTATTCCAACCTCATACGTTTTCAAGAACTCAAGCTTTCTTAGATGAATTTGCTGATGCATTAAGTAAAGCAGACCATGTATTTTTATGTGAAATTTTTGGTTCAATACGTGAAAATACTGGAGAATTAACTATCCAAGATTTAATAAATCGTATTGACGGATCTGCGTTAATCGATGAAAATAGTATTGATGTATTAGAAAAATTTGATAATGCTGTTATTCTATTTATGGGTGCAGGAGATATTCAAAAAATCCAAGGTGCTTATGAAGAAAAAATTGGTATGTCAAAAGAATTCTAATATGTTTATATATAATTATTATGGGTATTTATAATTAATGACTTTTATTTTAAAAGAATATTTAGGAGGCGTTTTTTATGCATTGGATTTTACCAATTGCTGGAATTATTGCTGCAATCGCATTCTTAATTTTATGTATTGGAATTGTTGTAGTTTTAATTTCAGTTAAGAAAAATTTAGATCATGTGGCTAAAACACTTGATGGTGTTGAAGGTCAAGTTCAAGGTATTACTCGTGAAACTACTGATTTACTTCATAAAGCTAATCGCTTAACTGAAGACATTCAAGGTAAAGTTGAACGTTTAAACTCTGTTGTTGATGGCGTTAAAGGTATTGGCGACTCAGTTCAAACTTTAAATAGCTCAGTTGATCGTGTGACTAACTCAATCACACATAATATTTCTCAAAATGAAGATAAAATTTCTCAAGTAGTTCAATGGTCAAATGTTGCAATGGAAATTGCTGACAAATGGCAAAATAGACACTACCGTAGAGGAAGTGCAAACTACAGAGCTAACTCTGTAGCTAATGATGCAAATCAAAATTACACTACAAATGTTGAGAAAAACTTTTAATATGATTCAATCAAATGCACTTAAATGAGGTTTTTACTTGTTTAAGTGCATTTCTTATAGGAGGAATAAACATGAGTAAAAAATATAATCGTGACTCATTTGAAACGAATAACACTGGTAATGACTTACATGGTCGTGGCGCAAATCAATCTAATGATGACGTGAATACAAATGCGACGAAACACTATGATAGAGATGCATTTGAAACAAATAACTCAGGTA
>NZ_KV826322.1:0-62723 GCF_001835895.1 Staphylococcus sp. HMSC034C12
TTCACTTATCCAGATACTTTATGTCCCAGCCTCTCTTTATTATGGTGCAACTTGAACGGGTAAATATAAACTTTCTCGTTATTTTATTTTGTATCATTAATTATTAATTGACGTAATGATTGACGTTTGATAACTTCACGTGCTTTTCCATCTTTTAAGAAGAAAACAGGTGGTTTTTGCATTTGATTATAATTAGATGCCATAGAGTAATGGTATGCGCCAGTAGATAAAATGGCTAAATAATCTCCACGTTTTACAGAAGAAGGTAACATAGCATCTCGGATAATAATATCTCCAGATTCACATAATTTTCCGGCAATAGTTACCGTTTCGTCTGCCTTCTCATGACGATTTACAAGTAATGCTTGATATTTGGCTCCATATAAAGCAGTTCTAATATGATCACTCATACCACCATCAATAGAAACATATTTATTTACTTCAGGAATGTCTTTAATTGTTCCAACTTCATATAACGTAATACCCGCTTCGCCAACAATTGAACGTCCTGGTTCAATACCAATTTCAGGAACGTCATAGTTTAATTTTTCTGATTCAGATTTAATCGCATCTGTAATTTCAGCAATACCTTCTTCAATTGGGAAGCTTACATCACCTTCGACATATTTAATACCAAAACCGCCACCTAAGTTAAGTAATTCAACTTGGATATGATGCTCGTTAAGCCAATTTAAAACAATTTTAGCTGTTTCAATCATAGCTTCAGTACCCTCAATTTGTGATCCTACATGGAAATGTATTCCTTTTAAATGAAGGTGTTTTGATGATTTGACTTTTTCAACTGCTTGAATTGCAAGACCATGGCGAATTGAAAGACCAAATTTACTATCTTCTTGACCAGTTTGAATAAATTCATGGGTATGCGCCTCTACGCCAGGATTCACACGAATGACAACATTAACTCTATCAGTTGCATAGCGATCGATTAATTCAATTTCTTTTAAAGAATCAATAACAAAGTAGCCAACGCCACTTTCTAAAGCATATTGTATTTCACGTTTCGTTTTATTATTGCCATGGAAGTGGATGCGACTAGGGTCAAATTTAGCCTCTAATGCTGTATAAAGTTCGCCTTTAGATACGACATCTAATTGTAAGTTTTCTTCTTGAACTAACTTTACCATTTGAATGCAAGTAAAGGCTTTAGAAGCATATGAAATATTGTATTTTAATCCACTTTTTTGAAAAGCATTATGAAATCGACGCATTTGATTGCGAATTTCATCTTCATCATAAACAATGGTAGGCGTACCAAAACTTTGAGCTAGTGTTTTTAAACTTGTACCCGCCATTGTTAATTCACCGTAATCATTATATTTAACTGACATTTTATCTAAACTCCTTTATAAGAGAATCGTGATTCATCGCACTAAGTTGTTCTGAATTAGCGCCAACACCTTTGAATGTGTATTCATCAATGCGTATATCATTATTATATAGTATCACTTCATCTTGTGCATGAACATCATCATCGACTTCAACAAACATATGACTCATCATTAATGCTCGAATAGGGTAACGTTTGCCATTAATTAATGCTTCGTGTGTTGCACGTTTTTTTAAAATACCATCACCATAGCCAATATCAACAACTGCAAGATGTGTATGATCATGCGTTGCTTCAAATGCAAAACTATAACCACAATAATCACCTTTATTTACTTCACGAACTTGAATTACATTTCCTTTTACGGTTAAGGCTTGTTCAATCTCATGTTCATCTAATTTGCTATATGGTCTTGAACCATATAAAGCGATACCTACACGTGCATGTGTATGATAGGGAAGAAGTTGTTGTCCTTCACGATAATAACTCGCACTATTTTGCGCATGGATAAGTTCAAATTGGTATCCTTCATTTAATAATGTATTAACTACGTTTAACCATGCTTCACGTTCAATCCCATATTCTGGAACATCAAATTCATCTGCATATCCAAAATGCGTCCATAGGCCAACGATATTCATTTCACTTCCATTATCATTTTCATGATGATGAAGTACTTCTTTAATTTCATCAAGATTTTTGAAACCTGAACGATGGAGTAAATTTTCAAATTCTAAGTGAACATTAATATCTTTTAATTCACTTTTGTACTGATAATAATATTCTAAAGAGGGAAGCGTCATTTGAATATTATTATTTCGAACTGTATCAAAGTCATAAACTGCATTCATTAAAAAAATTGTAGCATGAGGTGCAAGTTTACGAACTCTCACTGCTTCTTTTAAGGAAGTCGTACTAAATGTATGGATACCTGCTTCTAAAAATGTTCTTACTGCAAACTCTAATCCATAATGATAAGCATTATTTTTTACAACTGCCATTATTGATTGATTATTCTTTACTTTAGTTGCATTTCTTAAAAAGATTTTTGAATCAACTGACCAAACTGCTGTCAATTTAATTTACTCCTTTCCATAATGGTTCAATATTTGTTCATAGTAATTGGCAACATCAATAAGCACTTTTTCGTCAAAATTTAAATGCGATGTATGTAAGCCTGTGATAAAGCCTTTATCTTCATTTCGAGTTCCTACAAAAGCAAAGTAAGACGGTGCTAATTGTTGGCCATAAAAACTAAAGTCTTCGCCGAATAAAAATGGCAGAGGCTTTTCAATAACTTTTAAATTAGCAGATAGAATAGATTGTTCAACGATATGACGTAGTTTAGGACTATTCATTGTAGCAGGATATCCTTCTTCAAATTTGACTTCACAATCAACATTGAATAATAATTTCACACTTTTTGCAATTTTATTCATTTGATTTTTCACGATATTTAAATCAGTGGCATCATAAGTACGAATAGTTCCTTCTAAATAACCATTACTAGGAACCGTATTAATTGCTTCACCTGCATTAAAGTGGCCCATATGAACAATATTACGTTTTAGTCCATTTAAATGATATTGCTGTATTTGACCAACTTGATTTAAAACATGAATCAGTGCTTCGCCACATGAATGACCTTGCTCTTTATCAGCTACATGACTAGATAATCCTTTTAAGAAAAAACGATATTCAGTGGCACTTGCTGTAATTTCTTCATCGCGTATCACGACTTGTCCTTCGTCAGCGAAAGGATTTACATGAATGCCAAATACTGCTTCAATAGGATATTGATTAAAAGCACCGGCTTTAATTAAGCGATTTGCGCCACCGCCTGTTTCTTCAGCTGGTTGGAAGATAAACACGACATTATGAGGTAATTGATGTTGATCAGCCATCGCCTTACATCGTTTAACAAATAACATCAATGCTGTTGTATGACCATCGTGACCACAAGCATGCATCACATTATCTGTTTGACTACGATAATCGACATTATTTTCTTCAAAAATGGGTAGGGCATCAATGTCTGCCCGAAATGCAATTGTATGGTCACTATTACCTTCTAAATATGCAATAGCACCCGTTTCAAGAGGTTGCTCGTAAGATACATTTAATTCATCTAAAAATCGAGTAATATATTGAGTTGTCTCAAATTCATGAAGACTTAATTCTGGATGTTGATGTAAATGTCTTCTATGTTGTGTGACAAATTCTAATTCGCTCATCTTAATCAATCCTTTATTCATTTATTATTCAACTTATGTATTCATTTAATCGTAAAGGCTGAGAACATGTTGTCCCAGCCTTTAGCATTCAATTATTCAAGTTTGTCATTAATCATTTAATTTTCTTAACGCTGCAACGATTTCTCGTTTAGAGTCTTGAACTTCAGATGTTTGTTTAATGACTTTAGCAGGTGTACCAGCTACAACCGCACCAGCAGGAACATCTTGAGTCACGATAGCACCAGCAGCTACAATAGCGCCTTCGCCAACTCTTACACCTTCTAGAATAACTGCGTTTGCGCCAATTAATACATTATCTTCGATTACTACTGGAGAAGCACTAGGTGGCTCAATAACGCCCGCTAATACTGCACCGGCACCTACATGAACATTTTTACCTGTTGTCGCACGACCACCTAATGTTGCATTCATATCAATCATAGTACCTTCACCTACAACAGCGCCAATATTGATTGTTGCTCCCATCATCACAACGGCACCGTCTTCGATAATAGCTTGTTCACGAATGAATGAACCTGGTTCAATACGTGCATTTGTATTAGTTAAGTCTTTTAAAGGAATAGCAGAATTACGACGGTCCATTTCAATTTCTAAGTCAGTAATATATGATTGATTGGTTTCATAAAATGTTTTCCAATCATCCGCTTCACAAAATATTACTTTTGAATCATCAGATCCGAATACTTTAAATGTATTAGGAAAAGTGACGTCATTGAATTGTCCATTTACGTATACTTTTAATGGTGTTGATTTTTTAGCATCACTAATATATTGAATAATTTCTTGTGCAGATAAGTGTTGTACCATAGTTTAGAGTCTCCTTAAGTTATTTTATAAGTTGTCAAATGTATAGAAACCATTTGATTTTGTGTTTAATTTTTCAGCAGCTGTAATTGCGCCATTTGCAAAAATGTCCTTAGATTGCGCTTTATGAGAAATGGTAATTGTTTCATCTGTGCCAGCAAATAAAACATCATGTTCGCCTACAATTGTACCGCCACGAACTGAATGAATACCGACTTCATCTTTTTCACGTTTTTCAGTTCGCTCATGTCGATCGTAAACAGGCGTTACATTTTCACGTAATTCTTTAATAACATCATAAAGTTTGACGAGTGTGCCACTTGGCGCATCCACTTTTTTATTATGATGAGCTTCAGTTAACTCAATATCATAATCTTGTAAAAGGGGAACAGCTGCTTCTAGAATTTTAGTTAATGCATGGACGCCATAACTCATATTTGCACTGAAGAAAACAGGCATACGTTCGCTTAATTGTTCTAATTTTTGAATCAGTTTTTCTTTTTCACCAGTAGTAGCAATCACTAAAGGTAATTCAAACTCTTCATCTAATAAAGGTAATAATAGATTAGGATTAGAGAAGTCGATCGCTACATCGGCTTCATTTTGTGCGTCTGCAATATGATGATAAGCTTTATATGGTGAATGTTGATGTTCTTCTGGCTCAATTGTACCAACAATCTCATGACCTTTTTCTTCTGCTAATCTGGCAACGCGTTGATTCATTGTGCCATATCCAATGAGTAAAATTTTCATTTTTATTCCTCCGTTTTAAATGCTTTATAAGCATTCACTAATACATTTGCTTTTTCTTTCTCTAGTGGTAATAAAGGTAATCTTAATTCATAATTTCCAAATCCTAAATGACTTGTTAGAGCTTTAATTGGAATAGGGTTGACATCAACTGAAAGTGCATCTAACAATTGACCTATCGGTTCAAAGTCTTTCTCAATTTCTTTCCCATTTTGTTTAGCATCATAAAGTGCTTGAAATTCTTTCGGAATAACGTTAGCAATGACAGAAATTACGCCATTACCTCCACGATTATAGAATTCTACGACATTATCATCATTACCACTGTAAAAAGCAAATTCATCTTGATGAATACGTTTTTTCACTTCTTCGTAATAGTTAAAGTCATTTGTAGCATCTTTAATAGCTACAATGTAATCATTATGACTTAATGTTTCGACTGTTTCAGGATCAATTGTCATATTCGTTCTTGAAGGTACATTATATAAAACAACAGGTAACTTAACTTCATTCGCGATGGTTTCAAAATGTTTAATTAAGCCACGTTGATTCGTTTTATTATAGTAAGGTGTGATTAACATAATACCATCTACACCTAATTCTTTAGCACGTAATGAAGCTTGAATAGATTTAGCTGTATTATTTGTACCAGTTCCAGCGATAATAGCCACTTGATGATTAACTTGTTTAATCACCGCTTGAAGTACTGTTTCTTTCTCTTCTTCTGTTAAAGTAGGGCTCTCTGCTGTAGTGCCGTTTACAATAATTGCTTTAACATTATTATCAAGTAAAAATTGAACATGTCGTTCTAATGCTTTATAGTCAACTTCATTATTAGTAAATGGAGTAGCAAGCGCTACACCTACACCTTCAAAAATATGTGCCATATTATCTAGCTCCTTTTAATTTAATGACTTGTTCTAACACTTGAACTGCATTTAAAGCTGCACCTTTAAGTAGGTTATCTGAAGTACACCAAACATGGAAAGTATTATCAAGTGAGTCATCACGACGAATTCTACCTACAAACACTTCATCTTTACCTGTTGAATTAATAGCTAAAGGATATTCATTATTTTCAGGATTGTCTACTAAAACAACACGATTATCGTTTTCAAATAAATCTTTAATTTCTTGAACTGTTGCCTCTTTATCAAGAGTAACATCAATTTCTACGCTATGACTATCTTGAACAGGTACACGTGCACATGTTGCAGTCACACGTAAGTCAGGTTGTCCTAAAATTTTTCGTGTTTCATCAATCATTTTTTGCTCTTCTTTTGTATATCCATCTTCTAAAAAAACATCAATATGTGGTAAAACATTATTATAAATAGGATGTGGATAAGCTTCTGGAGCTTTACCATTCGCACCTTCAGCTAAGTCTCTCTTACCTTTAACCCCTGAACCCGAAACTGCTTGATATGTTGTATAAGCTACACGTTTTAATCCAAAAGCATCGTATAAAACTTTAAGTGGCACGACCGACTGAATTGTTGAGCAGTTAGGATTAGCAATGATACCACGTTTAAATTCTGGTTGGTTAACTTCTGGTACAATTAAATCCACATCGTTTGTCATACGCCATTGACTTGAATTATCAATAACAATTGCTCCAGCTTTTTCGAAAATAGGGGCAAATTGTTTACTTGTTCCGCCACCTGCACTCATTAGCACGTAATCAAATTTTTCACTTGCTGCTTCTTCTGTAAGTTCTTGAACTGTATATGTTTTCCCTTGAAACTCAATTTCTTTACCTGCTGATCTTGCTGATGAGAATAATACCAACTCATCAAATTGGATATGTTTACGATCAATTGTTTCTAACATTTTTGTTCCGACTAATCCTGTTGCTCCAACTACTGCTAATCTTGTCATAAAAGAATCACTCCATTTAAATATTAATTGAATTTTGAATTACTTATTTTAACTTAAGTTTAAATATCAAAAGCATCGTATAGAACTTCAACCGCTTTATTTCCATTTTCTGCATCAATAACATAAGAAATACTAATTTCAGAAGTTGTTGTTTGATAAAATGGAATATTAGAATTAATTAACGTAATAAATGCTTTTGAAGCTACACCAGACATATCACGCATTCCTGAACCAATTAACGAAATTTTGACGTAAGCTTCATTAATTTTATAATCTAAAGCATCAAATGTTGTAGAAAGTTCCTCTAAGATACTTGAAATTTGTTGTACATCACTATCTTTAATAGAAAAAGATAGTTGTAAACCTTCAACATTTACGATTTGAGAAATCATATCCACATTAACTGAACCTTCATCTAAAGCAGTAAATAATTGAGTTAGAAGGCGATTATCTGGAAGAGGGTAACTAATTGTTACATGCATCATATGTATATCTAATGCAACTCCAGTTACGGCTTTTTTTTCTAATATTTCTGTTCTTGGCATAATCCATGTTCCTTTCACATTTGATAACGTTCTACCTAAATACAAGGGGATATCATAATTTTTAGCAAGTTCTACACTTCTTGTTTCTAACACACCAGCACCTAAAGCACTCATTTCCATCATTTCTTCATAAGACACATAATCTAAACGTTTTGCCTCACTCAAAATTCTTGGATCAGTAGCATAAACGCCATCAACATCAGTGTAAATTTCACAAGGGATTTGATTACTAGCTGCTAATGCAACAGCAGTCGTATCTGAACCACCACGACCAAGTGTAGTTAACTCTAATTCGTCGTTCACTCCTTGGAAACCTGCTACAACTAAAACATCCTTGTCTTTAAATTCCTTATTAAATGTTTCAGGATTAATTTCTGCAATTCGACTTTTTAAATGATGACCTACTGTTTTGATACCTGCTTGATATCCAGTCATAGCTCTAGCACTTACGCCAATATCATTTAATACCATCGACAAATAAGAAACTGTTTGTTGTTCACCAGTTGTTAATAATAGAGCAAGTTCTTCATCTTTTGGAGTTGTTGTAAGATGAGAAACATTTTCCATTAATTGATCTGTTGTTTTGCCCATAGCACTTACGACAACAATAAGTTGTTCACCGTCATCTACACGGCGTTTAAGCATTTCTGCAATATTTTTTATCTTTGTAAAATCGGCGACAGATGAACCACCGAACTTCAAAACACGTCGTTTCAAGATTTTACCTCCTAGAATTTAGGGGCACACGTCATAAAAAAGAGCAAGTTCGGAATGTGCGAACTTGCTCGTAATTTATATACAAGTGATGCACTCCATTATTAAATAATAATGACAAACTCTCAGCTCTTAACCACAAAGTCCAACGAACGCTTACTGCGGTTGCAATTCGTTTCGGCATCGCACCCTTTCTATATTAGCCGTGGCAGACAGTGTTCTAATATATACTAATGATTGATGCGCCTCATCAATTTCTTATTCAATTACTATGTTTTTAATTATACATAAGCACCTTTTAACTGTAAACCGATTATTGTGATTTTTTGAAATAAACTGAAAATTATTGAAGTAATATTACTGTTAAAGAAAAGAGATAGTAATAATAAGTAATTTGTATAAATAATAACAATAATTCGAAAATAATAGTATTTTATAAAAAAAACTGTCGCTAAAGTTCGTTATTTAGCGACAGTGTTATGCATAGTTTAAATTTTAAAAATAGAAGATGCTTTATTAAAATCCTATTATTTTAATTTTGTAACACACCAATTTCTTTTAGATATTCTTCATATGGCAATTCTTTAGATAAACTACCTGGTTGGTTTAAATCAATCACGCGATTAGCGATTGTGTTAATAAATTCAAAGTCATATGAAGTAAAGATAATTGATCCTTTGAATGAAGCTAATCCATCGTTAACAGCTGTAATGCTTTCTAAATCAAGATGGTTCGTTGGCTCATCAAGTAGTAAAACATTGGCACTTGAAAGCATCATTTTACTTAACATACAACGTACTTTCTCTCCACCTGATAATACACTTGCTTTTTTCTTAACTTCTTCACCGCTAAATAGCATACGTCCTAAGAAACCGCGTAAAAATGTTTCAGTTTGTTCATCTTCAGGAGCATATTGACGTAACCATTCAACTAAATTCATATCTACGCCTTCGAAGAAATCAGAATTATCTTTAGGGAAATAGCTTAATGAAGTTGTCACTCCCCATTTAAATGAACCTTCATCTGGTTCCATTTCACCAGCAAGTATTTTTAATAGGGTAGTTTTAGCAATTTCACTATCGCCAATTAAAATAGCTTTATCATTTGGATTCATAGTGAATGAAATATTATCTAAAACTTTTTCACCCTCAATTGTTTTTGAGATACCATCAACTACTAATAAATCATTACCAATTTCTCTTTCTGGGGTGAATTTCACATAAGGATAACGTCTTGAAGATGGTTGAATATCATCAAGTTCAATTTTTTCTAATTGCTTCTTACGACTTGTTGCTTGTTTTGATTTTGACGCATTCGCAGAGAAACGAGCAATGAAGTCTTGTAATTCTTTGATTTTTTCTTCTTTTTTCTTGTTTTGTTCTTGAGCCATTTTTTGAGCAAGTTGACTTGATTGATACCAAAAATCATAGTTACCAACATAGACTTTGATTTTACCAAAATCTAAATCTGCAATATGTGTACATACATTATTTAAGAAATGACGATCATGAGATACTACAATGACAGTATTTTCAAAGTTAATTAAGAAATCTTCTAACCAACTAATGGCAGGAATATCAAGACCATTGGTAGGCTCATCGAGTAATAAAACATCTGGATCTCCAAATAAACTTTGTGCCAATAATACTTTTACTTTTTGATTATTTTCTAACTCTGACATTTGCTTATCATGTAAATCTGGGGTAATACCAAGTCCTGATAGTAGGGAAGCTGCATCTGCTTCGGCATTCCATCCATTCATTTCAGCAAATTCACCTTCTAATTCAGCTGCACGAATGCCATCTTCATCACTGAAGTCAGGTTTCATATAAATTTCGTCTTTTTCTTTCATCACTTCAAATAGACGTTCATGTCCTTTTATAACTACATCTAATACACGTTCATCTTCATAAGCAAAGTGATCTTGTTTTAATACTGCTAAACGTTCATCTTTTCCAAGAGAAACATGACCCGTTTGTGAATCAATTTCTCCAGATAAGATTTTTAAGAAAGTAGATTTACCTGCACCATTCGCACCGATAAGTCCATAACAATTACCTTCAGTAAATTTAATATTTACATCTTCAAATAGTTTACGATCACCAAAACGTAAACTTACATCCGTAACTTGTAACATTCATTTACTCCTTTATTCATCGTTTATCTAACGCAAAAAATTATATCATATAATGTTCCTATATTCGACCTTATATCATTTATGCCAATGATACTTTATAAAACTCATGTTATAATACTTAGAAATAAACTGCTTAAAGGAGACAACTATGGCATTAGACAAAGATATCGTTGGTTCAATTGAATTTCTAGAAGTTCTTGGATTGGAAGGCTCTACTTATTTATTAAAAGGTCCAAATGGTGAACAAGTGAAGTTAAATCAGTCAGAAATCAATGAGGAAGATGAATTCGAAATTGGAGAAGAATACAGTTTCTTCATTTATCCAAACCGTTCAGGTGAATTATTTGCTACTCAAAATATGCCTGACATTACAAAAGATAAATATGATTTTGCAAAAGTATTAAAAACAGATAGAGATGGTGCAAGAGTAGATGTTGGTTTACCAAGAGAGGTGCTTATTCCATGGGAAGATTTACCTAAAGTTAAATCGTTATGGCCTCAATCAGGAGATTATGTATTAGTCACATTAAGAATCGATAGAAATCATCAAATGTTCGCACGTTTAGCTAGTGAAACAATTGTGGAAAAAATGTTTACACCTGTATCTAATGATGATATGCAAAATCAAGTATTAAAAGCAAGACCATATCGTTTATTACGTATCGGGACTTTTTTATTAACTGAGGATGGTTACAAAGTGTTTGTACATGAGTCTGAACGTAAACATGAGCCAAGATTAGGCGAAGCTGTAGAAGTACGTATTATCGGACATAATGAAAAAGGTGAATTGAACGGTTCATTCTTACCCCTCGCACATGAACGTTTAGATGAGGATGGTCAAGTTATCTTTGATTTGTTAGTAGAGTATGATGGAGAACTTCCATTTTGGGATAAATCAAGTCCGGAAGCAATTAAAGAAGTATTTAACATGAGTAAAGGTTCATTTAAACGTGCAATTGGTCATTTATATAAAAGAAAAATTATAAATATTGAAACTGGAAAAATCACATTAACTAAAAAAGGTAAAAGTCTTATTCAAGAATAATGAGTTCATGAAAATCGAGTTTCTTCCATATTATATAGATAGTTCAAAACCATTGAAAGGTAACACTCTCGATGGTTTTTTTTTATGGGTTTTATTTATATAAAACATAAGTTTTTTGATAAATTAACAAAATATTTACAATTACTCTATTTTACATTAACAAAAGGTATGTAATATAAGCATTGTAAGAAATACATATAACATTTTGGGTTATCTATAATTAGGAGGATGTTTTAATGAAGAAATGGCAATTAGTTGGTACAACTGTTTTAGGTGCTACTGTTCTTTTAGGCGCATGTGGCGGTGGAAATAGTGGCGGCAGTGGTTCAGGAGATGGAAAAGACCTTAAAGGTTCTGCAAAAGGTGAAGGTTCATCTACTGTTGCTCCAATCGTTGAAAAATTAAATGAAAAATGGTCTAAAGATCATCCAAGCGCAACTATTTCATCTGGTCAAGCAGGTACTGGTGCTGGTTTTGAAAAATTCATCGCTGGTGAAACTGACTTCTCACAAGCTTCTAGACCTATCAAAGATGAAGAAAAACAAAAATTAGAAGACAAAAACATTAAATATAAAGAATTTAAAATTGCACAAGATGGTGTAACTGTTGCTGTTAATAAAGATAATGACTTTGTAAAAGAATTATCTAAAGATCAATTGAAAAAAATCTACAGTGGCGAAGCTAAAACTTGGAAAGATGTAGATTCTAGCTGGCCTAACAAAGAAATCAAAGCTTTCTCTCCAAACTCAAGTCATGGTACTTATGACTTCTGGGAAGAAGAAGTTATGGATAAACAAGATATCAAAGCTCAAAAAAATGGAGATACTAACGTTATCGTTCAATCAGTTGAGAAAAACAAAGAAAGTATTGGTTACTTCGGTTATAACTTCTATAAACAAAATAAAGATAAATTAAAAGAAGTTAAAATTAAAGGTGACGATGGTAAATCTGTAGAACCTACTAAAAAGACTATCCAAGATGGTTCTTATCCTTTAAGTAGACCATTATTCTTATATGTTAAAGAAAAATCATTAGAAGATAATGATGTTATGAGAGAATTCTTGAAATTCACTTTAGATGACAAAGGTAAATCAGCTGAAGATGCTGGATACGTTGCTTCACCAAGCAAAGTTTATAAAGATGAAATTAAAGAATTAGATAAATACAAAAAAGATTCTGACAAATAATAATCATTATTAATATAAAGGGCTGGGAATTAACAACTCATGTAACATTCATTTACATGAGTTGTTCAGGATATATACATGGGTGATTGTTAAAGTGTTTTAAATTAATTTGAACTCATTCGTTACCTGATAATTTCCTGCTCTTTTTTTAAAATCTATTGGGAGAAATAAAAAGAGAGGGTTATATATGGCTTCTAACACTAATGTTAGAGAGATGATAGCTAAAAATAACGCTAAAAAAGGTGGATTTTCTGATAAAATCGTGCCAATTATTTTAGGAATTATTGCTGCCATCTCTATTTTAACAACTATCGGTATATTATTTACATTAATCACTGAAACAATCACATTCTTTACACGTGTTTCAATTACTGAGTTTCTTTTTACTAAAGATTGGAATCCTACAAGTTCTGACCCTAAATATGGTATTTGGGCATTAATTCTTGGTACTTTAAAAATTACTTTCATTGGTACTTTAGTAGCTGTTCCTATCGGATTAGGCGCTGCAATCTACTTAAGTGAATATGCAAGCGATAAAGCAAGACGTATTATTAAACCTATTCTTGAAATCTTAGCTGGCATTCCAACTATCGTATTCGGTTTCTTTGCTTTAACTTTTGTAACACCTTTATTAAGAACATTTATACCTCAACTCGATAGTTTTAACTCTATCAGTCCTGGTATCGTGGTTGGAATAATGATTGTTCCAATTATTACAAGTATGAGTGAAGATGCAATGGCTTCTGTACCTAATAAAATGCGTGAAGGTGCTTTTGGTTTAGGTTCAACTAAATTTGAAGTTGCAACTAAAGTCGTATTACCAGCTGCCGCTTCTGGTGTAATTGCTTCAATTGTACTTGGTATTTCTCGTGCTATTGGTGAAACAATGATCGTATCATTAGCTGCAGGTAGTTCACCGACATCATCTTTAACATTAACAAGTTCTATTCAAACAATGACAGGTTATATTGTTGAAATTGCTACAGGTGATGCGACATTCGGTTCAGATATTTACTATAGTATTTATGCAGTTGGCTTCACATTATTCATTTTCACATTAATTATGAACTTAATTTCATACTGGATTTCTAAGCGTTATAGAGAGGAGTATTAATATGACAGCAACGACTGATCCAAGAACTAAAGGTTTAGTTGACAAAAGTAAAGTCGAAAAAAACCTATCTAGTCGCGATAAAAAAAATAGTCTTAATAAATGGCTATTCTTTGCATGTATTGTATTTGCTTTAATCGTTCTTGCCGCATTACTGATTCAAACACTTGTAAAAGGTGTAGGACATTTAACACCTGAATTCTTTACAAGTTTCTCATCTTCAACACCATCACAAGCTGGGATTAAAGGCGCATTAGCTGGTACATTATGGTTAATGATTACTATCATCCCAATCTCTATTATCTTAGGTGTTGGTACAGCAATTTATCTTGAAGAATACGCACGCGATAATATGTTTACAAGTTTCGTTAAAATTTGTATTTCTAACTTAGCTGGTGTGCCTTCAATTGTATTTGGTTTATTAGGATTAACATTATTTGTACGTGGCGCTGGTATTGAATCATTATCTTTAGGAAATACTGTTATCGCTGCTGCTTTAACAATGTCATTACTTATCTTACCGATTATTATCGTTTCAAGCCAGGAAGCGATTCGTGCCGTACCTAATTCTGTAAGAGAAGCATCTTATGGTCTAGGTGGAAATAAATGGCAAACAATTAGAAAAGTGGTTTTACCCGCTGCTTTACCTGGTATTTTAACGGGATTTATTTTATCACTTTCACGTGCATTAGGTGAAACAGCACCATTAATCTTAATCGGTATTCCAACTATTTTCTTAGCAGTACCATCTGGTTTATTCTCAATGTTTACTGCTTTACCAACTCAAATTTATACTTGGGCTAAAATGCCACAAGCTGAATTCCAAAACGTGGCTTCAGCAGGTATTATCGTATTACTTGTTATCTTATTATTAATGAACGGTTTAGCAATTTTCTTACGTAATAAATTTTCTAGAAAATATTAAGCATTTTATTATTAAAGTTATTTGGGATAGAGAGAAAGATTTCTGCTTTCTCTCTTAAAATAAAAGGAGTTTTATATATGGCAAAAATCAACGTAGATGAAAAGAAAAAGAACATTGAACAACATACAAATGATGTTGTTGATCAACACTCAAATCACACTCATCCAACAAACGACAATCAGTCTCAAAAGACAACAATTGTAACAACTAATAGCGAAAATAAAAAAAATATTAAACCTGACAGTGAAAGAAAAGTAGTTTATTCAACTCAAAATTTAGATTTATGGTATGGTGAAAATCATGCTTTACAAAACATCAATTTAGATATCTTAGAAAATAATGTCACTGCTATTATCGGTCCTTCTGGTTGTGGTAAATCAACGTATATTAAAACATTAAATCGTATGGTTGAATTAGTACCATCAGTTAAAACTGCTGGTAAAATTTTATACAGAGAACAAAATATTTTTGATAACAACTATTCAAAAGAAAAATTAAGAACGAATGTAGGAATGGTATTCCAACAACCAAATCCATTTCCTAAATCAATTTATGATAATATTACTTATGGTCCAAAAATCCATGGTATTAAAGATAAAAAATTACTTGATGAAATTGTTGAAAAGTCATTACGTGGTGCTGCAATTTGGGATGAATTAAAAGACAGATTACATACAAATGCGTATGGATTATCTGGGGGACAACAACAACGTGTTTGTATTGCTAGATGTTTAGCAATTGAACCAGATGTTATTTTAATGGATGAACCTACATCAGCATTAGATCCTATCTCTACTTTAAGAGTTGAAGAACTGGTTCAAGAATTAAAAGAAAATTATTCTATCATTATGGTTACACACAACATGCAACAAGCTGCACGTGTTTCTGATAAAACAGCATTCTTCCTTAATGGTTATGTAAATGAATATGACGATACTGATAAAATCTTCTCTAATCCTTCAGACAAACAAACAGAAGATTATATTTCTGGTCGTTTTGGTTAATGCTTAATGAAAATTATTAGACAAAAATATGAAGGCCAATTGGACGATTTAATTAAAGAACTTCGTCGTCTTGGTCTTCGTGTTTATTCAAATGTTAACAATGCTATTGAATCATTAAGTGAAGATGATAGAAACTTTGCTAGACACGTCATTGAAAAAGATAAAGAAATTAACAAATTTGATTATGACATTAACGAACAAGTAATCATGTTAATTACGAAACAACAACCAATTGCTACTGATTTAAGAATGATGATGGCAGCTTTAAAAATTTCTACTGATTTTGAAAGAATGGGGGATAATGCTGCAAATATCGCTCATATTCGACTAAGAGTAAAAATTACAGATCATTATGTCTTAACACGTTTAAAAACAATGGGTAAACTTGCATTATTAATGTTAGAAGACTTAAATACTGCTGTTAAAAGTGAAGATTTAACATTGATTAAAGAAATTATCGAACGTGATAAAGATATTGATGATTTATACGTGAATATTGTTAACACAACTTATCTAATTGATAATGATCCATTTGTAGCTGGTCAAGCGCATTTAGCTGCACGTAACTTAGAAAGAGTAGGGGATCATGTAAGAAATATAGCAGAAAGTATTTATTATTACTTTACTGGTGAACATTTTGATAAATATGATCGTTAAACTACTTTATAGTTGATAGTTTTATTCAAACTAAAAAAATCAAAGTAAAGGAGTGAGACACGATTCATTTTGAATCGTGTCTCACTCCTTTATAATATATTAATTATGTTCAATTTCATTTGTAAGTGTTTCTACTTCATCTACTAATTCTGAAATATACGCAATAGTAGATTTAAGTGGGGCATTTGTTGTTATATCAACTCCTGCTACTTTTGCAAGTTCAACTGGATTTTTACTTCCTCCAGCTTTTAACGTTTCTAACCATGCATCGACTGCTTTTTGTCCTTCTTTTTTAATTTTTTGAGAGACCACTGTGCCAATAGTTAATCCAGCTGAATACGTATATGAATATAATCCCATATAATAATGTGGTTGTCTCATCCACGTTAATTCCATTCCATCAGTAAGTTCAACCGCATCACCAAAGAATTGTTCATAAACGTTTCTCATTAACTTATTAAGAACGGGTGCTGTTAAAGATTCACCGTTATCAACTTTTTTGTATACTTCTCTTTGATATGCTGCTTCCAGTAAATGCGTGACCATATTATGATAATATGTGCGAGATATAATTGAGCCAATCACCCATCGTTTAAACCGTGCATCATTACTATTACTAAATAAGTAGTTTGCCATCAGCATTTCATTCATTGTAGAAGGTGCTTCTACAAAATACATAGATGCTTCTGAATCTAATAAATGTTGATGTTTTTGTGACAATGTAAAATGACCAGCGTGACCCAATTCATGCGCTAATACGAAAGTTTCTGCCATTTTACCTGTCCATGAAATAAATACATATGAATGCGTAAAATAAGGGCTAGCACAATACGCACCAGTATCTTTACCTTTATTTTGAGCAAAATCAATCCATTGATGATTATAAGCATTATCAACCATTTTAATATAGTCATCGCCTAAAACACCTAAAGCACCGTGAATATATTGTTTTGAGTCTTCTATTGAAATATCTGGTTCATAACTAGGATCAACTGATATTTTTAAATCTTCAAATCGCATTTTATCTAAGTTATGAATTCTTTGCAGTATTTTAGCATATTTTTGCATCACAGGTGCTAAATCACTCATGATGACATCAATTTGTCTATCATACATTTCACGTGTAACTTCTTGTTCTTGTAGTAAATAATCTATAACAGAATCATAGCCTCTTAAATTAGCCTCAATTTTTTCTTGTTGTACATGTTGATTATATGTTGCAGCTGTTGTGTGTTGATATTTACGCAATGCATTACTAAAAGCTTCGAAACTTTTACGTCTAAACTCTGGATCTGAACTGTCTTCATACTCATTTTCAAAAGTTGCATAATCTAAAGGATACATTTCATGATTATGTTCAAACGATTCAAACGCAATATCAAGCATTTTAGTTGTTCCATAGAGTTCATAAGCACTTTGAAAAGTAGGCGACAAACTGGCAAGCACTTCTTCAACTTCTGAAGATAATTGATAAGGTTTACGTTTTATTAATTTTTCTAGATAATGAGGACTATTGAACTGCTCTTTTAGCTCTTTTAATTTATCATCAGAGAGTATCATTATTTCAGATTCAACAAATGATAATAAACTAGATATCTTACCATAAGATGTTGATAGTTTGGCATTTAATGTTTGCGCTAATTCATTTGTAGTATCAACACTTAATCTAAGTTCAGCATAATTACCTAATCGATCAAATTGTATAAGTAAGTCTTCATATTCTTTAAGTGCATCTAGAATAATTTTAGTTTCTGATAAATTATTTTTATATTTTTGATTAAATTGAGCGGATTTCTCTAATACATCATTTAAAGTATTATAAAATGCTTCATCATTCGTAAATAAATCTTCTAAATTCCATTTTTCATTATCTGGAACATGTTTTCTGAGTGGTAAGCCTGTGTTCATTTTATTCACTCCTAAATAGTTATTCTCATATATATTATACATAATATTATTTGTAAACTCAGTTTTAAGCCTTTAGTCTGAGTCATTTTAATAATTAAGAAGGTATAATTATTTATAAAAGTATTGTATATTACATATTATAAAATATAAAAGTTGAGGCGTTTTTTATGACGATATTTGATATGCCAAATTATCTTTGGATCACAATCCTAGCAATGATGGTATTAACTGTCTTTTGTACATTGGTACTGAAAAAATGGTTTTCAGCAGCAGTAATTACCTTCGTTGTTTTAGCAGTATTAGCTTTCTTTATTCCTAATTTTTATAATATAACGTTCCAGCCTTTATTAGGCTATGCCGCTTTTCTTGCCATTATCAGTTTAATGATTAGTTTCCTTTTATGGTATTTTACAAGAGGATGGCGCCGAGAACGTAAAGAAAAGCAATTGGAAAAAGAGATGAAAAAATATGATAACGACGAGTACATGTATCGTCGTCGTGATAGAAGATAAATATAAGGGAGTAGGATAGAATTCATTTTGAATTCGTTATCCCACTCCCATTTATATTTTTAATAGTGTATAAAAGGATTATTTTTTAAAGGCTTTTTCAATTTTGTTTAATTGATGAATAGTTGTTTCAATGCCACCTTCACTAAAATACCAAGCATTAGCTTCAAATTGATAGACTTGGTGATTTTTTATTGCTTTCATATCTTTTATCACTTGATTATTCAAAGCAGAAGGTAACGTTTTGTCATCCGCATTTTTAGTTCGATTAATTACAAACAATTTATCAGGATTAATTTTATTTAAATACTCATTAGTAACTATATTACCAGCTGAATTTGCTTTCATTTTAGGATCAGCGTGGTTAATTCCTAAATCTTTATTTAAGAAGCCTCCAAATCTACCAGTTGGTCCGAAGGCACTAATGCCTTTATCATCAACATTTAAAAGTAATACGGTATCTTTATTAATTACTTTTTTAGCCTCTTTCACTTCTTCACTTAATTTATGATTAAGTGCTTTTGCTTTTTCTTCTTTTTTGAAAATTTTACCAAACAATGTCGTATGTTCTTTAATTGATGAAATATAATTATCATTATCGGGACTAACAAATAAAATCTTAGCATTAGGCGCCGCTTTTTTCATTTCATCTATTGTTTTCGTATGTGCTTGTCTAAATGAAGCAAAGATAACATTAGGTTTTGATTTAGCTAATTCATCATAATTAGGTCTTCCTGGATTGCCTAGATTTGTATATTTACTGTTTTTAAATTCCGAAAGGGAAGAAGGCAAAAATGAAGCACCTTGTCCTTTAGCAATAGAAACTATTTTGTCTTGAAGTCCCATTTGCTGCATAATATCTAACGCGCCATAATCTAGTACTGCTACACGTTTCGGATTAACTGGTACTTTAACTGTTTCTGTTTTATTTTTGCCTCTACTATGTGTATGATTCTTATCCTTAAATTCATATGTATTTTTTACTGTAATGGTATCTTTACTAGATGAAGAATTTGAATCCGATTGCTTATCACATGCTGATAAGATTAAAATAACTGATAAAATTAATAGAATATATTTAAATGATTTTTGCATTTTCTAACCTCCTAGAAAGTATTATAATAGAAAATGATAATCATTATCAATTAAATATTTACATTTTATTATCTTATTTTACCTAAAATATTACATATTCCTTTTATATTGTTGGTGATTTCTTTAACATGTATATTAGACTTAAAATAAGTAGCCTTATTGACTTATTTGATGATTTTAAAAGGGGTATGTTGCTCATAATACTGGAAAGGTATATTTAGTAAAATCGTCTTAATAGACGAGACGATAGTCAAACTTATAAGAATGGATCACTTTTTATGATATTAAAGTCTTTCTTTGAAATAATTGTTATTAGAAATAATGGTTCCAATATCACCGATAATCTTTAAATTGATAAGGTAGAACAAAAGATATAAATTATTTATCTGCAAATTCATATGGTATCTTGCATTATGTAAACTAGCTAAGCATTCAATAATTGATTCATTACTATATTAATTATCAAAATAAATTATGTCACAAATATCGAACACTAAATTCATATTAGTATTTTCTACATTATATATAATACATATAATGTAGTTGATTTTTATCATAACAAATTATAACTAAGTCAATCATTTTAGATAGATCAATGTTAACCAAAGAATTATAACTAAAATATATCATTGAAGTGTAATTAAAATAGAATAGGTCCCCTGATCGTTATATATACAACTTCCTATAATATATATTATGTAAACTAAATTGTCGAAATCTGTATTTTTATATGAATATCTTCAATTTAAGCTTTTTAACAAAATACAGATTATTTAAAGTTTTAATATATACCTTAACTCGTTTACATATGCCCATGCATTCTAATTTTAGTAGTATTTATTTAAAGTTATTTTTTCTACAGTTCGGTAATCATTATCTAAAGTATTGAATCATGGATATTGGCATTACGATTCATACAATCGTTCTTAATTATTTCTCAAAACAATCTAAAGCGGAATGATTCCAATTAGATTAGTTATTTAATGATATTATAACTATGTATTTATTATTCAAATTATAAAACACTATAAATTTCATTTATTATAAAATATTAAAAATAAATTTCTTTTGGTGTATCATTGATAAAAATAATTGATATGCTATTATTAATTTGTAGGATGCAACTTGTATTTACAACTTAGAATTTACCTACACTATTTATAATTAGTCTCTATCACTAATTATAAAAAAGCATACTGGCAAGATTGCCAATATGCTTTTTATTCTAATTGTTATTTTTTAATCTTCTTACGTATACGATTCAATGTTTTAAATAGCCAATATTTAGGTTTATTAATTGGTTTATAGAAATCCCCAATTAACTCCTCGATATACACATTAAACCCTCTTTTAAAGCGATAAACACCATAATCTTCACTATTTTCAGTAAAATCACCAGATAAACCATAAAAATTATATCGATCATATCCATGATCAAAGCAATAATTCATCATGAACCAATGCATCATATATGGTCCCATATAATTATTGTATTTTTCTGATGAGCCACCTGAGAAATAATTTACTTCATAAGCATTTGCAAAGTATACTCCAGAAGCTAAGTTTAAAATTTGTCCATCAGTTTGACGTAATTCACTTGCATGTAAGAGTTCTTTTTGGTCGTGTTCTATTTGTTTATCTAATTCAGCAATTTTTTTCAGCTGTTTGTCACTTTTATTTTCTTTAGACATCATTTGATCACGACGCGTTTCTTTATCATTTAAAGAGGTTTGCAATGATTTAATATAGTCATCTAAATCAATATATGCTAATGGCACTAATGCTTTATCGCCGTATGTATCTATAAAATTATAAAAATATTCATCTGTTTTTGATACAAAACCAGTACGTGCTTCTGTTTCACGATACAAGTCTAAGAAAATATTTAGTTCATCTCTTTTAAGAAATCTTACTTTTACTCCATAGTTTATCGCTTTATTTATATTTCTTTTACGTTGACTATCAAACTGCTTTTTCAATGATGCAGGTGTTTCACCTTTTAGATAATTTACGCCCATCCATCTCACTTGACTAGAGCGATCATATTTCGTAGTGAAACCATGATGTTCGTAACCATGTGATTTAAATAAATTAACTAAAGCATCATTTTTTTCGTGACCTTCTACCGAATTGATATCTTTATCGTAAATTTGATAAATCCAATATGGATCAAGTTTTACATATAAACATTGATGTTGGTGTAGGTATTTTTCTAATTCTCGTAGGTAAAAATCAACAAGACCTAAATCGGAATAATCCATCACTGGTCCACGATTTGAATAGTATACATAACTTCCCATAGTTGGAATTTTTGAGAAAAGACTTGCAGCAATCACTTTATTACTTTCATCTTTTACACCTAATAACACAACTTCAAATCCGTCATTTTCTCTAGTTTTTATATTTTCAGTAACTTGGAAGTAATGACTCTCTAATGATGGATTTTGTACGAAGGTTTCATATTCTTTAACTGTTAACTCTGTAAATTTCATATTCGCACTATTCCCCTCTTAATTCAATCTTTTTTTAATTTTTTTAAGTATTGTATATAGTGAATACATCGGTTTATTTATAGGTTTAACGAAATCACCAACATATTCAATTACATCTGCATTAAATCCCTTTTTAAATTTCACAACACCTGCATCTTCAGCATCATCTGTAAAATGACCACTAATCCCATAAAAATTATAACGGTCAATGCCATGATCAATTGCATAATTAATCATAGTCCATTGAACTGCATAACTTCCAGCGAAGTGTCTATATTTATTTGACGTTCCACCTGCATAATATACAACTTCAAATGGATTAATAAAGAAGAATCCAGCAGATATTGGTAATTCGTTACCGTGTTCTAATTGAAGTTGTGTTGCTTCATCAATTTTTTGCTCATTTGCTTTTAATTGCTGTTCTAAATTTATTTTTTTATTTTGTGCTTTTTTGTTATCTGGTCGTTTTTCAATATCTTTTAGAGCTTTGTTTAAGTCTTTATTTAATGTCTGACGTTCTGCATGAAGTTCTTCAAGATATTCATCAAATTTTATATATGCGAGAGGTACTAATACTCTATCTTTAAAATGATCAAATCGATTATAGTAGAAACTATCCTCTCTATCAGAAAATTCTTTAGTCTCTGATGTATCTTCCATAAATGATCTGAAAATAGGTAATTCTTCTTTAGTAAGAAATCTTACTTTAACACCATTTTTTTGGACTTTTTTAGTATTTCTTTTTCGTAAACTATCCATTCCATTTAATACATCTTTAGCAGTTTTATCCTTTAAATTTAAAACTGAATGGAACCGAATTTGTAATATTGGATCAAATCCTGTTGTAAACCCTTCGTGTTGATATCCTAATTGCTTCATTTTATCAAAGAACCAATCATTCCCAGCATTCCCTGTAATATCACCATCATGATTACGATATTGATAAGGCAAATAAGGGTCTATACGTACGTATAAACAACGTTGCTGTTTTAAATATTTACTTAATTCGTTAAAGAAAAAGTGAACGAGCTCTTTGTTTTCATAATCAATGACTGGACCACGATTTGAATAAAAATATTTAAAAATTTTCATAACGGGTACAGCAGTTAGCATACAAGCAGCAATGACTTCATTATCTTTATTTTTAATTCCTACTAAATGAGTTTCAGTTTTCTCGGCAACTTTTAACTCATAATTTTCAGTCATTTGTGTAAAATGGCTATATGGCATTTTTTCAGTAAAATCGCCAAATTCTGTAGCTGTTAAATTTGTAAACTTCATTATCTCTATAACTCCTAATTTAGAATCTTTATTTAATTTGAGTTGACTAATTTTAAAATTTTAGCTTATGTATATGTTGTGAATACGCATCGGTCTAATCTCAATAAGTATACACTAGATAAGGTTAAAACTAAAATATAAACCTGTATATACTTCCAATTAACCTAAATGCTCTTAAATTCTTGGCTTCTTCTATCTTCTCCAAATAATAAGAGCTGAAAAAGAATGATTTTCAGCTCTTAAATTCATATCTAATTTTATTTTAAATCAATTAATACTACATTGCTACTAATTCTTAAGTATTTCATGCTATGAATACTCTAAATAGCTTTTATTTTATACTATGCTAATAGTTATTTAAAATTTGTCTAATCTCCCTTAAGTATTCTCCTGTTTGATTTAAGTCATCATTTTCAAATCTTCGAACGATTTCACTTCCAATAACAACACCATCTACATCTTTTACCAAATCTTTTATATGGTCTGTAGTTCTTATTCCAAATCCTGCTACAACTGGAAGAGCTGTAAAAGATTTAATCATTTTTATCTGGTCTTTAAGCTTTGGATGAAACGTTCCATCTTCTCCTGTAGTAGCATTCATAGTTACAGTATAGATAAATCCTTCAGCATGTTTTGCTATATTTTGTATACGATTTATATCTGTCGTCATTGCTATTAATGAAATTATTTTTACTACTCTATTATGATTTAATTGTTGTTTTAATTGTTCTATTAATTCAAATGGTAAATCTGGAATAATTACTCCATAAACACCAATATCATCGCATTTTTTAAAAAAGGCTTTTTCTCCATAACTTAAAATAACATTATAGTATGTCATTAGAACACATTTACAATTAATTTCATTTTGATGTTTATCTAACTCATCAAATATATAGTCGATTGTTATATGATCTTTAAGTGCTTCATGACCAGCTTTCATAATGATGGGTCCATCAGCTACAGGATCTGAAAATGGAACACCAATTTCTATAATATCTGCTCCACTTTTATCAAGTAATTTTACATTTTCTAAAAATTGTCTATTACCCATGATGTAAGGAATAAATAATTTACTCATTTTTATCCTCCTTTCTCTGTTGTATATATTGTTGAATCGTTTCCATATCTTTATCTCCGCGTCCAGATATTGTCACTACTAATATATCGTTTTGTTTCATTTTAGGTGCTAATTTTTCTACATAACTTAATGCATGTGCACTTTCTATAGCGGGGATAATACCTTCTATTTTGGTGAAGCGGACAAGTGCTTCCATTGCTTCTTCATCGCTAGCACATTCATAGGTTACTCTTCCAATATCATGATAATATGAATGTTCAGGTCCAATACCTGGATAATCTAATCCTGCTGAGATAGAATGTGCCAATTCAATTTGTCCATGTTCATCTTGGATTAAATACATTTTTGATCCATGAAGCACACCGGTCTTTCCTTTCCCTATCGCAAGTGCATGTTGATTAGTATCCTTACCTCTGCCAGCTGCCTCCACACCGTATAATTTCACATCATCTTCGATAAAAGGATAAAATGTTCCTATTGCATTAGAACCTCCTCCTACACAAGCAACTACTGCATCTGGCAAACGATGTTCTTTCTCTAATATTTGTGATTTTATTTCTTGACCAATTACACTCTGAAAATCTCTAACCATCGTTGGAAAAGGATCCGGCCCTAAAGCTGATCCTAATAAATAATGTGTATCTTCCACGTGACTTACCCAATACTGTAGCGCTTTATTAACTGCGTCAGATAAAGTTCCTTGACCTTCATCCACAGCTTCAACTTTAGCTCCTAATAATTCCATTCTAAATACATTAAGTTGTTGTCTTTTGATGTCTTCTCTTCCCATAAAAACAATCAGTTCCATATCAAATAATGCAGCCACTGTGGCACTTGCAACTCCATGTTGTCCAGCTCCCGTTTCTGCAACAAGTTTATTTTTGCCCATTCGTTTAGCGAGCAATGCTTGACCTATGGCATTATTGATTTTGTGGGCACCAGTATGATTTAAATCTTCTCTTTTTAAATAAATTTTAGCCCCACCTAATGTTTCTGTATATGATTTCGCATAAGTTAAGGGTGTTTCTCTCCCAACATAATCCTTTAAATAATATGCTATCTTTTGTTGGAATTTAGGATCATTTTTTGCTTTTTTATACGCTCTCTTTAATTCAATGATAGCTGGCATTAATGTTTCCGGTACATATTGTCCTCCATACTCACCAAAAAAACCTAGTTCATTTGCTTCCGTTTGTATCTGTTTCATATTCTAAGCTCCCTTTAACGTAATTTATAATTGTTTCCATTTTCAATTTATCCTTGCATTCATTTGTCTCTATACCACTGGATATATCATAGCCTTTATGTGATAAATCCAGCTTTTCAATCTGTTGAATAGCACTTATATTTATTCCTCCTGCAATAAGATAAGGAATGTCTTGGCTTACTGATTCTAATATTTTCCAATTAAACGTTTGACCAGTACCACCAAATTGAATTGAAGGGGTATCAATAATAAATAAATCTACCCATGGCTTATATTGATTCATATCTCTATTCAAGTTTTCTGTAGCCGGCAACGCTTTAATTATCTTAATATTCTTAAAATTTAATTTAACTTTTTGGATTAATTCAATTGTTTCATTACCATGAAATTGAATGCCGTTCACATTGGTTTGTTGCAACAATGTATTTAATTCTTTATATGTAGGATTCACAACAACTATAACTCGATGAATGTGCTTTGCTACAAATTGATTTAAATAGTTAATTTGTTCTATATTTAAATGACGTTTACTTTTTGGATAATGAATAAAACCTATCATATCTATGTCTAAGGAATTGGCTTTTAAAATATCACTTTTTGTTTTAAAACCACAAAATTTTAGTATATTCATTTCTCTTTATTTAGTTTTAATGAAGGTAATAACGATGATATATTATTACTATTCATTAAAGCTCCTCCCACAAGTAATCCGTCTATGCCACTACTTACAATTTTTTTTACATCATTTAAAGTTGTAATACCACTTTCAGAAATATAGTAATAACCTTCTTTTTTCATTTCCAAAATGTCATTAGTATGTTCTACTTTAGTAATAAATGTTTTTAAATCTCTATTATTTATACCAATGATTTTAGGTTTAATTTGATAAGCGCGTTCTAACTCTTCTTTGTTATGAACTTCAACTAAGACTTCTAAGTTTTGAGATATTGCATAATGATATAAAGACTGAAGTGTATCATTGGTTAAAATATTTACTATTAATAAAATAATAGAAGCTCCGGCTCTCTTAGCAAGATCAATTTGAAGCGGATCAATGATAAAATCCTTACATAATACTGGTAAATGTGTGAGTTGTGTTAACGTTTGTAGACGTTCAAAACTTCCTCCAAAATATTTTTCATCGGTTAAAATTGAAATAGCACTTGCTCCATGATTTTCATATTTAGCAATTTGATGCTCTAAGTTAATGTCCTTGAATGCTTTTACAGAAGGACTTTTAGATTTTATTTCTGCAATAATACTCAATGTTGATTCCCTTTTCAAAGTGGTTTCTAGAGCTGACTTATAAGATACATCAACTTTTTTAATATGTTTTATTTTATCTGTATAATACCCATCGTTTAGTAACTGTTTTTTATACTGTACAATCTCATCTAATATTGTCAATTTTATTCCCCTTTCATCAACTGACATTGTTTTAAAGCTTTGCCACTATCAATTAAATATTTTGCTAAATCAACGCCCTTTTTAATACTATCCACTCTATTTGATATATATAAGGCTAATGCTGCATTCAGCACTACGACATTTCTTTTAGGGGAATGATCTTTTCCACTTAATATGTCAATGGTAATGTTTTTATTTTCTTCAGGTGTGCCACCTTGAAGTTCTATATTATTTGCATGAGCTATGCCATAATCTCGTGCATTTAAAACATAATGTGAAATAGCCCCATCTTCATGTAATTCATATATTTCGTTATCCCCAGATAACGTTGCTTCATCCATTCTATTCGCTCCATGAAGTACGATGCCTCTTCGTCGTCCTAAATCTTTCATAGTTTTAATAATCATGGGTAATTGGGAAGCATCGTAGACCCCCATTACTTGATAATCTAATTTAAAAGGATTGATTAATGGTCCGACAATATTGAAAATAGTTGGTTCATGAATACGTTTTCTAATAGGTTGAATGTATTTCATAATTGGATAAGATTCCATAGCGCTGATAAATGCTAAATGTGTTTTAGATACTTGTTTGGCTACATTTGCTACTTTCGTAGTAGGAATGTGTAATTGTTGTAATAAATCGGTACTTCCAGAATTAGATGTAATGCTTTTATTTCCATGTTTAATGACTGGAACATCTGCGCTTGCTACTACAAATGATACTGTCGTTGAAATATTGAAACTATTTGATTTATCTCCTCCTGTTCCACAAACGCATATACTTCCTTTGTATTCAGGTTGAGTTGAATACATCGTATGAATAAGACTTTTCACTATATAAGTTAATTCTTTTTGTTGTATCGACTTATTTGTGAAAGCTTGTAATAACTTTACTTTATCTTGAGTATGACATTCTGGATTGATGAGATATTGAATAAATTCAGTAGTTTCATGTTGTGAGAGTGTTGCATGACTTTGAATTTGGTTGAGTAATGTTAAGGTCATCATATTTACCTCTTTCCTTTACGATATCGATAAAATTTTTAATTATTTGTTGTCCTTGATCTGTTGCAAACGACTCAGGATGATATTGAATACCAAAATGTAATCCATTTTTTGTCTCATAAGATTGAATGCAATCTTTTGTCCTTCCAGTAATTATTAATTGTGATGGAAAAGAGATTTCATCACTTATTAATGAATGGTAACGCATTATATTAAATTGATTTGCTAAGTTGTTATATAATTTAGTATGTTGAATAACTGTTAATATATCGACTTTACCGTGCATGACTTTTTCGCCTTGAATAACACGGCCACCGTAATAGCATGTTATTGCTTGTGCACCTAAACATACGCCTAATATCGGTAAAGATTTATACCTTTCAATAATATTCAATAGATGGTTACTATCTAAAGGATGACCAGGTCCTGGAGATATGATGAGACCATCACTTTGGTTAACGTAGTTAAGCACATCTTTATCGTCCGGATATTTAACAATGACATCATCTAATTGACTTACTATATCAACTAAGTTATATGTAAATGAATCATAATTATCAATGATTAAAATCATGGTGTTACCTCCAATAAACTTTTTGCTTTTAATAATGTTTCTTCTAATTCTTTTTCTGGTACTGAATCATAAACCACCCCACACCCTGCTTCGACTTTCACAGTAGTATCATCAATTAACATTGTTCTTATTGCTAAAGCAAAATCTAAATTCTGATTACAATTAATGTAGCCTACACCCCCACTATATAGTCCACGTTTATATGGATATGTCTCATATATACGCCTAATTGCTCTAAGTTTTGGAGCTCCTGAAACAGTTCCTGTAGGTAATAAATTAGCAATTACTGTCATAGGAGATAATTTTTGCTTAATCTCACCTTTTACTTCGCTTACAATATGCATGACATGCTCATATTTTTCAATTTCCATTAATTTTGTAATTTTTGAACTACCGGTTCTACTGACTCTATGTAGATCATTTCTGCCTAAATCAACAAGCATTCGATGTTCGCTTAATTCCTTTTCATCACTCAATAATTGCTCTGCATTTTGTTTATCTTCTTTTATGGTTTTACCTCTTTTAATTGTTCCAGCGATTGGATTCGTAATAACCGTTCCATCTTGTACAGCTACAAAACTCTCTGGAGAACTGCCTATAATAATTTGTGTATTCATATTAATATAGTACATATATGGACTTGGATTACGTCTTTTTAAGTTTTGGTATAATTGATAACTTAATTGCAATGTATTATTTTTAAAATGATGATTGTAGCTATATATTCTAGATGGTACAACTTGAAACATATCGCCTTCTTTTATAAGCTTTTTCAATTGCTTTATAGTATTTATAAATTCATCACCTGATACATTTGGTATGATATTTGAAGGCGTAGGAGGACGAATATAATCATCTGTATAAGCTTTAATTTGAGATAGTTCCTTTATTCTATCTTTTACTCTTTTTTCTAAATCTTTCTGTTCTACTTCTGAAAATTGATTTGTAGCAATAACATATAATTCATCTTTATAATGATCAAATACATATACATCTTCTATCATGTGAAATTCAATATCATTGCTATCCTTAATTTCTTGTATAGATTGCTGTTTTAAAATTGGAAATTCATGTCTTACTAAGTCAAAACTACACGTACCAATAAAGCCAGATACAAATGGTAAATGTTTTAATTTTTCATCTGTAATCTGAATATTAAATTGATTGATATAATCTTTTAAATATTCATAAGACTTTTCAGTAATTTCAACATTTTGTTTTTTTGTTTTTATCTTTAGTAAGTCATTATTTAACACAACAGAACCATAGCTTTCGAATGCTACAATAGAATATCTACCTTTAATCTGCTTTTGACTGGTACTTTCTAAAATAATCTTATTTTTCTTTAACTTTCCTAAAACTTCGGGTGTAATATTTGCTCTAAGTATTTCATAATATAGTTTCATTAAGCTTTAATCCTTTCTCAAAAAAATATCAGCATCCTTATTTAAAAGGACGCTGACGCGCGGTACCACCTTAATTAACTAAATATTTCGAATTATCAAAATATTTAAAGTTCACTTATTTTTTATTTGATTTTTTATAAGTATAAACCCAATTTCATTATTAGTGATGTTAGTTTTCATCAACCACTAACTTTCTATGATTATCTAGCTAATAATTACTATATTTATACCAAAAAGACACCACGATTACGTTCCATAGATAAGGACGCGTTACCGTGGTGCCACCTTAATTAACATTACATGTTCACTTTACTGTTATTAAATTTAATCTTCTAAGTCCAATTCAAACATATGCTGTGCTAATTTACATCATCCATTAGCTTTCTATTTGCTACATCACATATCTTCTACTCAATTCTCAGAATTATTAAAATATTATTATAATTCAGTATAATACATAAATAAATCTTCCTTGTCAATATTTATTTCAATTTATTGATGACAAGCAATAGGCATATAATAAGTTTTGAGCGGCATGTATAGAATCAATATGTGTTCGTTCCAGTGCATGAGAGGACTCAATACCAGCTCCAAATAATCCATGTTTAATATCTGCTCCTGCTTTTAATGCTGCAGACGCATCTGACGTATAATAAGGATAAATATCTATTTTATACGGAATATGATTAAATTTACATAAGTTTACTAGATGTGTTTTTAATTCTTTATGATAAGGTCCAGACGCATCTTTAGCACAAATAGATACTGTATATTCGTCAGAAGATTGTCCCTCTCCAAGTGCTCCCATATCAAAAGCAATAAATTCTACAATTTTATTAGAAATAGATGCATTCGCTCCATATCCTATTTCCTCATTATTAGAAATATAAAATTGAATAGTATGTGGTAATTTAATTTGTTCATTTTTTATTCTTTCTAATAAATCTAATATCATTGCTACACTTGCTTTATCGTCTAAGTGTCGGGATTTAATAAATCCAGATGATGTTATTTCTGTTCTTGGATCAAAGCTAATAAAATTACCTACTTCTATTCCTAAATCTTCTGTCTCTTTCTTAGAAGACGTTTTTTCGTCTATACGGACTTCCATATGTTCAATATCTCTTGGTATTTTTTCATTTTCGCGATATACATGAACACTTGTTTCATGTAAACATATTGTCCCTGTGTACGTTTCGCCAGAGTCTGTTTCAATCTGACAATATTCTCCTTCAATCGCATTATATTTAAATCCACCAATTAGATCGATTGTTAAACGACCATCTTCTTTAATTTCTTTTACCATTGCACCTAAAGTATCTACATGAGCAGTAATACAACGTTGACGTTCATTATCTTCACCCTCAACTGTGATAATTAATGCACCTTTATTTGTTAATTGAGTTGAATATCCTAAATGTTCTACTTTTTGTTTTACATAACTTATTGCATTATAAGCATTTCCCGAAGGACTATTAATGTTAGTTAAGTTTTGAATTAATTCTAATATCTTTGATTCCATTCAACTTCCCCCTTTAATACTTTAAATATATTTTAACCTAGATAAATAGTGAACTCTAATGAATAGTATTGTTTAAAATAAATGACTAATTTAAAATATAGATATTCTGAATATTTAGAAATAAGGAGGGCTCATATGAAAAATATTTTATTTGTTGGTTTAGGATTAATTGGTGGAAGCTTAGCTAGTAATTTAAAATTTTATCAATCTGATCTTATAATTTCTGCCTATGATACTGATGTAACTCAATTAGATAAAGCAATGTCTATTGGTATAATTGACAAAAAGATTAATGATTATGCTCTTGGTGTTAAGGAAGCGGATATTATTATCTTTGCTACTCCAGTTCATCAAACAGCAATATATCTAAATTCATTACCTAATTATGAAACCAAATCACATTTGATTGTAACGGATACTGGCAGTACAAAACTTATCATTCAAAATTTTGAAAAACGTTTATTAGAATCAAATATTCATCTTGTTAGTGGGCATCCAATGGCTGGTAGCCATAAATCTGGTGTCCTTAATTCTAAAAAACACTTATTTGAAAATGCATACTATATTTTAGTTTACGATGATGAACGTAATACACAAGCGGCTAAAACATTACAATATTTGCTCTCCCCTACACTAGCTAAATTTATTATTACTAATGCGAAAGAACATGATTATGTAACGGGAATTGTTAGTCATGTTCCACATATTATTGCCTCTAGTTTAGTACACTTGAGTTCAAGCCATGCAAATGATCATGCTTTAGTCAAACAGCTTGCTGCTGGTGGATTTAGAGATATTACAAGAATTGCAAGTAGTAATGCCGAAATGTGGAAGGATATCTCACTTAGTAATAAACAAAATATCATTAGTTTACTAGAAGATATGCAAACCAATATTAAGGATATGATAGTTAAACTTAAAAATGAAGAAGAACAACAAATATATCAATTCTTTGAAGATGCAAAAATTTTTAGAGATCAATTACCTCTTAAGCAACATGGTGTAGTCAATGTTGGGTATGATTTATATATTGATATTCCAGATAAAGCGGGTATGATTAATAAAGTTACTTCTATACTTAGTTTACATAATATTTCTATAAGAAACTTAAAAATTTTAGAAGTTCGTGAGGATATTTTAGGTGCTTTACAAGTTACCTTTAAAACTCCAAAAGATCGTGAATTAGGTATTGTTGCTTTAAATGAATTTGATACTTATATTCCATAAAAATAGAAGTGGGCCAAAATTCAAAATGAGTTTTGACCTACTTCCGTTTATTTACATTTTATGACCTGCCATTAATCCTAATCTATTATGTTTTGTTCCAGATTCAGTATAAGAAATTGCTTTTGAAACGATGCCTTTACCATATTTCTTTTGTAACGTATCAATCGTTTTAGCTAAATTTTCATCTCTTTGTCTTTTATATTCATCTACAAATAAATTTAATTGTCGATTTTCTTCATTAATGAACTGTGTTAGTGAAACACTTAACGTACGATACAAAGCCTGTTTATCACACAACTGATTCGCATAATCATTAACGACTTTAAATATATCTTGTTCTAGATTTGTAGCATCAGTTAAAGTGTGTTGTTTATGTATTCCTCCACCTTGAGTATATCCAAATGAAAAATGTATAGTACGTGCTAATTGCTTTCTTTCTCTTAATCTACAAGCAACATCTTCAATCAACTCTTGCATCACAATTTTTGTTTCATTAAATTGATAGTCTCTCATCAAAATTTGGCTTTTACATATAGTTGGATTATTAATTTTACTTTTTTCTCTTATTTTACTTTGATCTATACCGTTAGCATGTAAATGCATATCAGTGCCTAATATACCAAAGTCTTTCTTCAAATATCTATGAGGATAATGGGCTAAATCACCTATTGTAATAATTCCTTTTTTATTTAACTTTATTTCTGTTTTTTTATTGATTCCCCAAAATGATTTTAATGGTGAAATACACCATAATTTATCGGGAATGTCATGATACCGCCACTCAGTAATACCTTCTTTGGTGTGTTTAGCTTCGATATCCATAGCTACTTTACTAAGTAACAAGTTAGATCCAATACCTATTGTGCAGTATATTCCCGTCTTATCCAAAATTTCTTTTTGAAAACACTTAGCAAAAGAATATACTGTAGTATTAAAAAGATGGTAGCTATTTGTTACATCCATAAAAAATTCATCAATACTATACTGATGTAAATCTTCCCCTGGAACATATTTAAGAGCAATTTTAGAAATTTCTAATGATACTTCTAGATATCTTCTCATACTTGGATTAATAATATAAATATCATTACGTTGTGGAATTTCAAATAATCTAGATCCCGTTTTAATACCAAGTTCTTTTAATTTAGGTGTTGCTGCCAAAACAACAGATCCTTGTCGCTTAGTGTCAGCTACCACTGCTAATTTTGTCATTAAAGGATCTAATCCTTTTTCTATACAAGACACACTAGCATAAAAACTTTTCTGATCTACACATAGTATGTCTCTATCTTCAAGTAAATTATAATCATACATATCAACCCCCTCCTTAGATAATTCAATTATATAAGAACACTTGTTCTCTTACAACATTAAAAAGAACAAATGTTCTATTTAAATATCTTGAAGTTCATTTTTTAAAAATGATATACTAAGCACATAATTATGTAAGGAGGAAAACATCATGCCGATTGTAAATGTAAAATTATTAGAAGGACGCTCAGATGAGCAATTAAAAAACTTAGTCACTGAGGTTACAAATGCAGTAGAGAAAACAACAGGCGCAAATAGAGAAGCAATCCATGTAGTCATTGATGAAATGAAGAAAAATCACTACGGTGTAGCTGGCGTAAGAAAATCAGATTAATAATATTATAATCTTCAAAGTTTACATAATAATATTATTGTAGTTAAATAGATAATAAATAAGCAGGCCACTTTGGCCTGCTTATTTATTATTCGTCTAAAAATGATTCTATTGCTTTTTTATTTTTCTCTTTATCAATATCTAATGCACTACCATCGTTATTAGTATTGATATTTTGATAAGAATTTTTTAACGGTACAGTTAGTGTTTCCACATTTTTATCGCCTCGTATTCCAAAACTTAGTCCTGTTTGGAAAATAGCTGAGTTTGGCATATCTGTATTAATATATCCTCTCAATATACCAGCTACTTTAGGTAATTTCACGATTGTACTTGGGGTAATCAATTCTTTCTTAAGTGTTTGCATAACTTGTTGTTGACGTCTCACACGTCCAAAGTCTCCCTCTGGATCATGTCTAAATCTCGCATAACCTAATAATTCTTTACCGTTTAATCGATGGTGTCCTTTTTTTAATGAAACCCCTATATTTTCTGACATATCTTTTTCAACATCAATTGGCACACCATTAGGTTCTAATTCATCAATCATTTTTTCAAAGCCAGTGAAATCAATGACTGCATAGTATTCAGGATTAATACCTAAATTTTTATTTAGTGTTTGTCTCAACAACTCTGGTCCCCCAAGTGAGTATGCAGCATTAATTTTATATTTGTCATAACCAGGAATTTCCGCATAAATATCACGCATAATTGACATCATTTTCATTTTTTTCTTAATATAGTCATACTGTACAACCATAATAGAGTCAGTTCTTGATTTTCCACCATTAGCTTGGTCAGCACCGAGCATTAATACTGTGATTTTCCCGTCATTTTTAACGGCTCCATTAAATTTATGAATTTTAATATCTTTTGCATGTTCTTGTGCATATTTCATACCACTTTGATATCCATGAACGACATACGTAATCATTGCAATAAGTAAAACTACAATAATCAGTATTACAAAAGGTAATTTTCGAAATTTTTTCTTCTTGCGTCGTTTAGAAGGTATCGTTGTCCCCGTTTGTCGTCTTAATATTGTATTATCCTTCTCTTCTGTCATATTTACCTACCTTACACTCTCTAAAATCTTCAAAATAATATTCGGATATACTATAATATATAAATAAGTTATATAAAATATCTTAAAAAATCAAGTGTTTTCAATAAATATTACAAAGGTGTTATGAAAGGATGGCGTAAATGAATATTAATACAGCATACTTCGCAGGAGGCTGTTTCTGGTGTATGACAAAACCGTTTGATCAATTTGAAGGTATTGAATCAGTAACATCAGGTTTTATGGGAGGATCAGTTAAAAATCCAACCTATGAACAAGTAAAGAGCGGAACTACTGGACACTATGAAACTGTTAAAATAGAGTATGATGTTGCTTTATTTTCTTATCATAAATTATTAGAAATATTTTTTTCAGTCATTGATCCATTAGATGCTGGGGGTCAATTCCAAGATAGAGGGTCACAGTATCAAACAGCTATTTTTTATACAAATGATGATCAAAGAAAAGTTGCGATTAACTATATCAAAGATTTAGAACAAACGATGCATTCTGATAAAGCCATTGCTACTAAGGTTCTTCCCGCTTCAAATTTTTATAAAGCAGAAGAATATCATCAAAATTTCTATAAAAAAAATCCTGAACGTTACGCACAAGAACAGCGAGATCGTGCAAATTATGATCCTCGTTCTAACTCATAATAAAAAAGATATCCGAAATTGTTTTCGGATATCTTTTTTATTTATGTCTAATCACTCGCATTACTTTTAACATACTGTACCAGAGAGAACTATCTTTTCTATACACCAAAAATCGCGGTTCCCACTGGGGACTATATTTTTCTTTATATCTTCGTAACCCCTGAAAACGATATAAACCATTAAAATGTTCAAACACACGTCCCGCAATACGTTCTCGTAAATAAGAATAATCGAGTTGACCTACATTTGATAAGGTAGCCATACCCATGTTAAAAGCTTTATACCCTTTTTCTTTACCCCATAATAACATATGTAGATATAATCCATCCATTAGAGGTAAATCTAATTCAGGTAACCAACGAATTAAATCTACTGAAATTGCTTCGTTATAGTATGTCGGCATTAATGTACAAAAAGCAATAATCTTACCTTCTTCATTTTTCATAATTCCAATTGGGGCTTTATCTAAATACTGTTCTGTAAATTGCCCAACAGAAAAATGCATTTCAGTACGTCCATCGAGCCACTTATCACTTACTTTTCTAAGCTCTTCTATAAACGCTTTAGAAAATGGTGGTTCTATAATGTCAAATTTAATATTTAAATCATTAAATTTATTCAGTGTTGCTCTAAAACCACGTCGTTTTTTTCCAGAAGTAGTAAATTGTGTTAAATCAATAATAGCCTCTTCGCCTAATTTAAAAAATTGATTTCCAAAATTATGATACAACGGCATAAAACGATCAGATACTTGATAGAAAATGACATCATAACCTAACTTTTCAGCATAACTATAGAAATCAGCCAACAATGATTGGAATGATGCCGTATTTCCAATTGGATCTCCCAATACGACCAGCGCATTTGATTTATATCTATACATAAGAAAAGCTTGTTCACTGTCATACATAAATACATCTTTATCACCGCTATATATCAAATGACTTAAATAATTCCCTCCATATGTTTCTATGATTGATTTACATTGAGAATATTCTTGTAATTGATGTGGGCGTTCAAAGCGACGACCAAATAACCATGCAATACCAACAATTAATAATATAACAACTATCACAGTTAACCAGAAATAGTATTTTAATAATGACGTATCCATTTCCAAGTGATATAAATCTAAAGCATATAAAGTTTCAGAAATAATGAAATGATTAATATATAAAACAATCACACTAATGACTAAGGTAAATATTAAGTTTTTTAATCTAAATGGACGTTTAAATACTTTCGCACGTCGATAAGCTAAAATAAGTAAGATAAAAATAATGATGAGCCATGTAAGTAACATGATAGAAGCATACGTATATAACGTTGCAAGAAATATTAACACAAGTGAAATCATTGAATAAATAATTGCTCTCTTACTTTGCTTATATATACCCCTTACATTAACAAGTAATATTAAACATGCACTTGTATGAATAGACAACATGATATAGTAAATAAAATGATCAGCATCATATAATCCATCATAAACAATCGTCACATTATTAATAAAGAAAATAAAACTTGTTAATAGTGCAAGAATAGATAAAGCAAATGCTGGGATTTTTGAAATAATATCTTTTTGATAAGACAGTATGAATGAGGTAACATCTTTAGCGGGTACAAAATATTTAGATTCTTCAAAGTACTTACGCGCAGAATTGCCAAATTCAAACGTAGATAGAATTAAAGCAATGATAATAGGTACAAAATAATAAGCAAAACGATATAGCAGTAAGGCAATCAATATTTTTTCTTCAGGAATATCTAAAGATTTTAGTCCTAATAAAACAACTAAATCAAATGCCCCGAATCCACCTGGAATAAAACTAATCAGTCCAGAGAGTGCAGCAATAATAAAAATACCAAGTAATGTTGTAAAAGCTACATGAATATCAATAATCCATGCCGACAAGTAAAGTACAACAGCAGCAGCTATCCATTCAATACTTGAAACAAGCGTGCAATATATCCCTACCAATTTATTATGTTCAGTAACCGGTTTAACGACTGTATACACTATAAAAATAGGTAAAAATAAAGCGACTACGTACAATACCCATTTTACAAAACGTACTTTATCAAGAATATGAGAAGCATCGAAAATATGAAGTACGACTAAAATAGATAAGAAGCTTAAACCAGTTAACATTGAAACTAATATGATTGAAATAGCGTGAAGTAATCTTTTTCTATCAGAAGTATAATTTTTATAAATAAATGTTCTAAATCCTGCGCCTATAAATCCACCAAATCCAACAATAGCATTAAATGCATTAATAATATAACTCAAACGAAATACTTTGTTCAGTGGTATACTCAACTTTAAAGTTTTAACAAGAATGACATCATATAAACTTAAAAGTAGCATTGATGCGCCACCACATATAAATAAACCAATTAAAAACCATCGATTGATTTTACTAAATGCTTCTAATGTTTGTTTGAAGTTAATATGTGACAATTCATGATATAAAGTAGCAACTACTACAATAAAAAGTGTGATAGCAAATACCACTTTTAATATAGATATTAATCTATTTTTATGTTCTTCAGTCATTATTCATTATTATCCTTTACATTATATTAATATAAAATATATCATATCATATTCTAGTTATATATCTTTAGACTATTGAACTAACATAATTGTAAGATAAAAGAGAGTGGAAGAGAATTCATCGTCCCACTTTTGCAAGATGATTAGTACTATATTAAAAAGCCTAAGACAACTCATTATGTCTCAGGCTTTTTAATATAGTGCTTTATTCTGCTTCTGTGTAATTTTTATGTTCTTCTTTTTTAATTTCATATTGACCTGCATCGTCACCATAATATTTATTGTAACGACGTTTAAATAATAAGAAAATGTGAGAAGCTAATACTTTTAAAATAGCATAGCCAGGAATACCTAAAATAACTCCTACAATACCTAACAAATTACCCGCACTTAATAAAATAAAGATAATTGTTAGAGGATGAATTTTTAATGTTTTCCCCATAATATTAGGAGAAATAAAATGACCTTCAATAAATTGAACTAACGTCCACACAATAATCAATTTTAATAGCATAAACGGTGAAGTAATAATCGCAATAATAATTGCCGGAGAAATTGCAATTGTTGGTCCTAAGTATGGGACTACACTCGTTACTGCAGCAATTGAAGCTAGAACTAACCCATAATCCAAACCAATAATCGAATAACCAATAAACAATAAAATACCAATACAAAATGATACAATAATTTGGCCTTGAATATATGATCCGACCTGTACACTCATTTTTTCTAATAAATCATGATAGTCTTTTCTAAATTTAGGTGGCATAATTTTAGTTGTATAGTCTCTAAATTTAGTTCCATCTTTCAACATAAAGAATAATACAAATGGTGTAGTTGCAATCACAACACCGACATTCACAATAGCTTCTGCAAATGTTCTAATTTTAGTTCCAAATCCACTAAAATAATCTGATGTTAACGATGGAATCTTTTTAGAAGTAGAATCAAGCCATTCCTGAATTTGATTATAAAATGAAGATAAAATAGACATATGTGTCACTTTATCAATAGCTCTATTAAATTTTTCAATATATTTTGGGAAGTTATTTGCAAGTTGTTTAATTTGATCACCAATCACAGGAATTAATAAATCAATAATTAATGTTGCACCTCCAATAATCACTAGAAAGACTATTGTAATTGCTAATAATCTTGGAATATTATAACGTTCCATCAAATTAATTACTGGATTTAACAAATAATACAAAATAAGCGATAAAATAATTGGCGCTGCAATAGTATTAAAGATAATGACAAAAGGCTGAAAAACATAAGAAATTTTGTCAAAGATGAATATAGTAATACCAAGTAATACTAATGAAACTAGCGCAAATAATAAATCTTTACCACCCAGAAACTTCATAAAGCGTGTTTCAGAAAAGCTTAGCTTATTAGCTTTCTTTCCTTCAACCTTTTTGTGGTCCATTGACATATCATTTTCACCGTACCCTTTAATCTAAAATAAAATAATCTATATTATATCATACCATGTAGCTTATTAATTTTGTGTGTTATTTTGAGATTGAAAATGATAAATATGCAAAGCTAAATAAACAATTTCTGAATCATCTATATCAATATCTAGATCTTTTTGAATAACTTTAGAAATCTTATATGCTGTACTATAACAATTAGGGTAATATGTTTTGACCATATTGATAAACTCATCTTGTGCATGAACGTATTCCTTTTTATTTAAACGACGAATTAGGAATTGAATATGTCTAATAAATCGTTGATATTGAACAGTTCGAGGATTTACAGGATACCCTATGTCATTTTCGATAATTAATACACATTTACTTATCATTTTATTAATTAAAGATATTTCACTCATAGGTAAATCTTCTTTATTTGAAGCAATATGCAATGCTATAAAACCTATTTCATCATCAGGAAATGTGACGTCTAATTTCTCATTTAATCGCTGTATAACTTGTGTGGCGATATCATATGCCTCACTATATAAATGTTTAGTTTCCATTGCAAAGGGATTACTAATTATTTGATTTTGTTTTAAGCGTTTATATGCAAAAGTAATATGATCGGTTAAGGCAATGACTAGTTGTTTATCATCTTTCATATAAGTTGTACTTGTAATATAGTTAACTGATTCAATAATTGCCTGTAAGACCTCTTCATCAGCTATTTCAACTAGAGATTTATAATATTCTTGTTGTTGTTTTTGATCTAATTTATACACTTTCTCAATAGAAGCATTATCATCTACGACCATTCCAGGCTTTTTATTAAAACCAATGCCTTTACCGATTAAAATAACTTCTTGATTACTATTGATGCATATGATGACGTTATTATTTAAAATTTTTGAAATATGATATTTGCTCATCATTATCATCCTTTTTTACTATTAAAATTATATAGTTAAACATTATATTTGAAAAGTCATTCTTTTAAAAAACACTTCTTTCTCGCATTACTCTAAGAGATGGAGAAAAGAAGTGTTGATTTAAATTATTAATGTTTTTTAGATATTTTATCTTCGCGTCCCCAAGATTCAATACCAAATAAATTAATCTCAAGGTTTTCTGGTTTAAATACCGGTTTTAAACCGGCACGTTTTTGTTGAATATAATCTTTCATAACAGCAAATGCAATATTTGAAAGACCTATAATGGAAACAAGGTTTACAATGGCCATTAATCCCATAAATAAGTCCGCTGTACTCCATACGGTTTCAGTTTTAACAACTGCGCCTATAAATACTAATACAACAACTAAGCATCTAAAAATAAATAAAATTGCTTTATTTTTAGATAGAAATTCTATATTAGATTGTCCGTAATAGTAATTACCAACTACAGAAGAAAATGCAAATAGCGTAATCGCGACAGTTAAGAAGATACCACCTGGAGAACCAAGATGTTCATTCAATGCAGATTGTGTAACTTCTACACCTTGTGGCGCTTTTTCACCAAATTTTAAGCCTGAGTAAAGTAAAATCATAATAGCTGTTGCTGTACAAACAAGCATTGTATCGAAGAAGACACCTAAAGATTGAAGTAATCCTTGTTTTACTGGATGTGGTACAGCAGCAGTAGCAGCCGCATTGGGTGCTGAACCCATACCTGCTTCGTTAGAGAATAAGCCACGTTTTATACCTTGTAAAATCGCTGTACCTACCGCGCCACCAGCGACTTGTTCCATTCCGAACGCACTTTTAATAATTGTACCAATCATTGGAATGATTTGATCAAAATTCATTAGTAAGATAAATAAAACTATACCAACATAAACGATAGCCATTATTGGAACAATTAAAGATGACAACGTTGCAATACTACGTACACCACCGAAGATAATGATTGCTGTAATGACAGCCAAAATAATACCAGTAATGACTGGACTAATATGATATTGTGTTCTTAAAGATTCAGCAATAGTATTCGATTGAACAGTGTTAAATACAAATGCAAATGTAACAGTAATTAACACAGCAAATGTGATACCAAGCCATTTTTGATTTAAACCTTTGGTTATGTAATAAGCTGGACCTCCTCGGAAGCCACCTTCTTTATCATGAACTTTGTAAACTTGTGCAAGTGTTGCTTCTATAAATGCACTCGCAGCTCCGATAAATGCGATAATCCACATCCAAAAAACTGCCCCAGGACCCCCTAACACAATTGCTGTTGCTACACCAGCAATATTTCCTGTTCCAACACGGGAACCTGCACTAATAGCAAATGCTTGAAAAGGTGAAATACCTTTCTCTCCATTTTTCAAAGTTTCTGGTTTTTCAACTAATGCTCTAAACATTTCAGGTAACATTCGTAATTGAACAAATTTAGAACTAATAGTAAAGAAGATACCTACTGTCAATAGTAAACCTATTAAATACTGTGACCAGATTAAATCATTTCCAACTTGAACAACAGATTTAAACCAATCAGGTATTAAACTATCAAAATCTCTCAATTAAATCCCTCTCATCAAAATTATTGTTATGATATACATTACAAGAGATTTATATTGTAGTATTAAAGGTCAAAATGTACATGTTTTTCATGTCATCACTTTGATATACTTATCAACAATATAAATCTCTTGTGAGTTATAAATAGTTAAATATTAAATTAATTTTATCATCTTATGAATTACTTGAAAACAAAAATTTTAAAATCATATTAATTTATTATCATTGATTTTACATTTCCAAATTCATTTGTATCAACTACAAATGAACCATTTGTATATTGTTCAGAAAGATGAATATTAGAAATTTCACCTGTTTCAGCATGTTTATCTGAATAAAGTGTATAGTATGTTTCATCTCTGACAACATATGCAGCTACAATACGATGAGGATTTTTTTTCAATTCTTTTAAAAGTGTAATACCTCTTTGTGCGCGTTTGGCATCTTGTAATATATCTTTAGCAATACGTTTTATTGCTCCTCTTTGGGTAGCCATAATTATTGAATTATTCTGATCAACAGTATCAGTCATAATAACATAATCTTCATCTTTTAAATTGATAGATTTCACACCAGCCGCTCTTAATCCTGTATCTGAAAGTTCTTCTGTAGAATACGTTAATGACATGCCTTTATGTGTAATAACAGTAATCATTTGTTCTTGAGTTATGCGAAGTACATTTACCACTTCGTCTTCATTTTTTAATTTTGTTGCAATGAGTGGCTTATTAAATCGCGTGGTTTTAAATAATGATTGATTACTCTTTTTAATCATGCCATTACGAGTTGCAATAATATAAAATGCTTTACCATCAAATGTTTTTTCGTTAAATACATCTATAATTCTCTCGTTTTCTTCTAAAGGCACAATTTGCGATACATGCTGACCTAACTCTTTCCATCGCACATCTGCAATTTTATGAATTGGAATAAAGAGATATCTTCCTTTATTTGTAAATACTAAAGCTGTATCTTGAGTATTTACAGTTTGGTATTTGAGTAGACTATCTCCCTCTTTTAAACCTACTTCTGTCACACCACTTGCATTAAAGCTACGTGTAGACGTACGTTTTATATATCCATGTCTAGTCACACTTAAAACCACTTCTTCACTTGGTACAATAACTTCTTTATCAATTTTTATTTCTGATATTTCCGCTTCAATTGAAGATAAACGTGATGTTTTAAAACGTTTTCGAATCTCTGTAAGTTCTTTTTTAATAACATTTAATAATGCGTCATGGTTATCAAGAATATTTCGGTACGCTTCTATTAATTTTTGTAATTCTTCATGTTCTTCTTCAAGTGCAACAATATCAGTATTAGTTAAACGATATAATTGAAGCATCACAATGGCTTCTGCTTGTGCTTCAGTAAAGTCAAATTCTTTTACTAAATTATCTTTTGCATCTTTTTTATTTTTAGAATGACGAATCAGCGCAATCACTTCATCTAATATAGATAAAGCTTTCATAAGACCTTCTACAATATGCATGCGCTTTTCAGCATGATTTAAGTCGTATTTTGTACGATTAGCTACAACTTCAATTTGATGATTTAAATAGCTGTCAATAATTTCACGTAGACCCATTAATTTTGGACGTCCATCACTAATAGCGACCATATTGAAATTATAAGTAATTTGTAAATCAGAATTTTTATATAAATAGTTTTTAATAGACTCTGAATTAACATCTTTTTTTAATTCAATAGCAATTCTTAAACCTGTACGATCTGTTTCATCACGTACTTCAATAATACCATCTACTTTTTTATCAGCACGAAGCTCATCAATACGTTTCACAAGCGAACTTTTATTCACTTCATAAGGAATTTCTGTCACAATTAATTGTTTACGTCCATTTCTTAACGCTTCTTCATCTACTTTTGAACGAACAACAATTTTTCCTTTTCCTGTTTCATAGGCTTTCTTAATACCATCAATACCTTGAATAATACCGCCTGTCGGAAAATCAGGACCTTTGATATATTTCATTAATTGATTTACTGAAATATTAGGATTATCAATATATTTTAATGTTGCTTGAATTACTTCACCTAAATTATGTGGAGGAATATCAGTAGCATATCCTGCCGAAATACCAGTCGAACCGTTTACTAGTAAATTTGGAAATCTTGCCGGTAACACCATAGGTTCAAGTGTTGTGTCATCATAGTTTGGTATAAAGGACACTGTTTCCTTATTAATGTCACGAACCAACTCCTCAGAAAGTTGACTTAACTTCGCTTCTGTATAACGCATCGCAGCAGGTGGATCATTATCAATACTACCATTATTACCGTGCATTTCGATTAATACATGACGCAACTTCCAATCTTGGCTTAAACGTACCATTGCATCATAAACTGAAGAATCACCATGTGGATGATATTGACCAATAACATCCCCAACTGTTTTCGCACTTTTACGGAAATTTTTATCATACGTATTGCCACTACTATACATAGCAAATAAAATTCTACGTTGTACAGGTTTTAAACCATCACGCACATCCGGTAACGCACGTTCTTGAATAATATATTTACTATATCTTCCAAAGCGATCACCAATAACATCTTCAAGTGATAGGTCTTGAATTATCTCACTCAATTGACTTCCTCCTCATCATATTCTTCAGTATCAAGTATTTGAACTTCTGTATTATCTAAAATACTTTGATCTTCTTGCATGCCAAATTCAACATGATTTTCAATCCATTCACGTCTTGGTGCAACTTTATCTCCCATTAATGTTGTTACACGTTTAGAAGAACGTACTTCATCATCGATTTGGACTCTAATCAACGTTCTTGTCTCAGGATTCATTGTAGTTTCCCACAATTGCTCAGGATTCATTTCACCTAAACCTTTATAGCGCTGTAAAATAAAGCCTTTACCTAATTGTTTTTGAAGTTTGTCCAATTCATCATCTGTCCAAGCATATTCTACTTTTTTAGATTTCCCTTTACCTTTTTCTAATTTGTATAACGGAGGTAATGCAATAAAAACACGACCTGCTTGAACAAGAGGTCTCATATATTTGAAGAAAAATGTTAATAATAACACTTGAATATGGGCGCCATCTGTATCAGCATCAGTCATAATAATAACTCTATTATAATTACTATCTTCTAATTTAAAATCATTACCAACACCAGCACCAATTGTATGAATAATTGTATTAATTTCTTCATTTTTGAAAATATCTTCAAGTTTTGCTTTTTCAGTATTAATCACTTTACCTCGTAAAGGTAAAATAGCCTGGAATTTTCTATCTCTTCCAAGTTTAGCTGATCCCCCTGCTGAATCACCTTCGACAAGATATAATTCATTTTTCTCAGTATTCTTACTTTGAGCAGGCGTTAACTTTCCTGATAATAATGTATCTTTACGTTTGTTTTTCTTACCAGAACGTGCATCCTCCCGTGCCTTACGAGCCGCTTCTCTTGCCTGTTGCGCTTTAATAGCTTTCTTCACAAGTGATTTAGATAATTGTCCTTTTTCCTCTAAATAATAAGGTAATTTTTCAGAAACAACAGAATCTACTGCACTACGCGCTTCTGATGTACCAAGCTTAGATTTAGTTTGTCCCTCAAATTGCAGTAATTCTTCTGGAATACGTACAGAAATCACTGCTGTTAATCCTTCTCTAATATCATTACCATCTAAGTTTTTATCTTTATCTTTAAGTTCATTGATACGGCGTGCATAGTCATTAAATACGCGTGTCATTGCTGTTTTAAATCCTACTTCATGAGTTCCGCCGTCTTTTGTACGTACATTATTAACAAAACTTAATATACTTTCAGAATATTGATCATTATATTGAAAAGCAACATCTACTTCGATTCCATTTGCAGCACCTGTAAACGTCGTAACATCATGCAATACTTCTTTACCTTCATTGATATAACTTACAAATTCTTTAATACCTTCTTCGTAATGATAAACATCTTCACGTTCTTTTCCATCACGTAGATCTTTCAATGTAATTTTTAAGTTTTTTAATAAGAATGCAGATTCTTGTAAGCGCTCACTTAATATATCAAAATTAAATGCCGTTGTTGCTTTAAAAATACTTGAATCTGGTTTAAATGTGACTTTTGTACCTGTTTTCTTAGTTTTTCCCGCTTTCACTAAACCAGAAGTTGGAATACCACCATCCTTAAAAGATTGCTTATAAATTTGTCCATCTCGATGAATTTCAACTTCTAACCATTCACTTAAAGCATTAACTACGGAAGCACCAACACCATGAAGTCCTCCAGAAGTTTTATATCCACCTTGTCCAAATTTACCTCCAGCATGTAATACAGTAAAAATAACTTCTACAGTAGGTTTACCAGACGCATGCATACCAGTTGGCATACCTCTCCCATTATCTTCCACTGAAATACTATTATCTTTATTGATTGTTACATCAATTTCATTACCATAACCATTTAAAACTTCATCGACGGAGTTATCGACAATTTCATATACTAAATGGTGTAATCCACGTTTATCAGTCGACCCAATATACATCCCAGGACGTTTTCTAACTGCCTCAAGTCCTTCTAATACTTGAATCGAATCATCTGAATAATGATTTGTCATTTTTGTTGCCAATGCGTTCGCCTCCTACAAACGTACGTTCGTTTTTTTAACTTTACAATAGTTATTCTTATATAAAACGCATTAAAATGCAAGTATGAGTTCTATAAGATAAACATTTAACTTAATATATAAGACGTTTTTTCAATTTTTAATCGTTGTCAGGAATACTTTGTGATAAAATATACCTACATTATATAAGGGATGTGTAAACAAATTATGATGATAGTTCTCATGTTGATTTTAAGCTATCTCATTGGAGCTATTCCAAATGGTTATGTTATAGGAAAAGTTTTTTTTAAAAAAGATATTAGAGAATTTGGAAGCGGTAATACTGGTGCCACAAATAGTTTTAGAGTTTTAGGAAAACCAGCTGGATTTATCGTTACTTTTTTAGATATATTTAAAGGATTCATTACTGTATTTTTCCCATTATGGTTTTCAGTGCATGCGCAGGGACCAATTAGTACATTCTTCACACATGGATTAATTGTCGGTATTTTTGCAATAATCGGTCACGTTTATCCTATTTATCTTAAATTTAAAGGGGGTAAGGCTGTAGCCACAAGTGCCGGAGTTGTATTAGGAGTTAATCCAATCTTACTTTTAATTTTAGCGGTCATATTCTTTGGAATTTTATATTTAACAAAGTATGTGTCATTATCTAGTATTATTGCGGCAATCAGCTGTGTGATAGGTTCATTAATTATTCATGATTACATATTATTTGGAATGAGTGCTTTTGTATCAATCATTTTAATTTTTAGACACCGTTCTAATATTATTAGAATTTTTAAAGGTGAAGAACCAAAAATCAAATGGATGTAAAATGGGTGTTTCTTGCACTATTAGTTCTATTAATTAAATATGATAAACAGTTCATGTTTAATCATGAGAACAATATGTTTTAGTTCAAACAATTTTTACATTATAAATATCATAATAATTAATATAAAGGATGGGTCATACAATGAAAATCAACTTGACTGATGAAGCAGTTGAATGGTTTAAAAATGAATTAGATTTACCTGAAGAGAATAAAGTCTTACAATTTTATGTGAGGTATGGTGGAGAATTTCAACTTAAACAAGGTTTTAGCCCAGCATTTCGTGTGGAATTGAGCAATGATGTTGAGATAGGTTATCACGAAAATTATAATGATTTAATTGTTGTAGTTTCAGAAGATGACTTATGGTATTTTGAAGATCATAAAGTTCTAGTTGAAAAAGTAGACCATGAAGACGAAATTGTTTATTCTACAACTAATTAAAAAAAGACCATAAATATCTAATATTTACAGATATTTATGGTCTTATATTTATATATTCAAATCGCTACGTTGTGTGACTTCTAATTCCTTACCTTCGTTATTCAATGCTTCGACTTCACTATATATTTGATGCCATTCTGGAAAATAACGATCTAAACGAATTGGTCTGAAATCACTTGCTTTAATACATAATAGCTGAGTGGAACCTGTGGTAGCTAATTCCCCTTTTTCATTATATACTTCATAACAGTACGTTGAACGCAATCTTGAATAATGTTCTACCCATGTTTTCACTTTAACTTTTTCAGGATAAAAAATGGATTTCTTATATTGAACTTGTAAATCCACGACGGGTGAGATGATACCTTCTTTTTCCATATCTGCATAACTAAAACCTAATTTACGAATATAATCAGTACGAGCAACTTCAAACCATGTAGCATAATTCCCATGATAAATTACTCCCATTTTATCTGTTTCTTGGTATCTCGCTTCAATTTCAGTCATACTATAAATCATATTTATGTACCTCTTTCCAATTAAGTTCACTTTCAATATTAACATAAAAAGGATGATTGCTATAGAATTCCCATTTACTACTTTTATTACTGAAATAGCTCAATGACACGAATGAAGAAAAAATCCTTAGATGAGATTGCCATCTAAGGATTCAAAATACATTCAAATTTTTAAATACTTTTTCGAATAATCGTATTATTGAGCAAGTTTATTTCTTAATACCATTTGTAGAATGCCACCGTGACGATAATAGTCGATTTCAACTTGTGAATCAAAACGAACAATGACATCAAAATCAACCACTTCTCCACTTTCTTTTTTTGCATGAACTTTAATAATATCATGTGGTTGTACATCTTCGTTAATATCTACAGAAATCTCTTCTCTACCATTTAGACCAAGTGAATCAGCTGATTCTCCATCTTTAAATTGTAATGGTAATACACCCATCATAACTAAGTTAGAACGGTGAATACGTTCATAACTTTGTGCTATTACAGTTTTAACGCCCAATAAATTAGTACCTTTAGCAGCCCAGTCACGTGAAGATCCCATACCATAATCATTGCCTGCTAATATTGCTAAGCCAGTGCCATCTTCTTTATATTTCATTGCAGCATCATAAATTGGCATAATTTCATCAGTTGGCCAATATGTTGTAAAGCCACCTTCTGTACCTGGTGCTAATTGGTTTTTAATTCTAATATTCGCAAATGTACCACGCACCATAACTTCATGGTTACCACGACGAGAACCATATGAGTTAAAATCACGAATAGGCACGTCATGATTTAATAAGTATTTACCTGCTGGTGTATCTTTACCAATAGCACCTGCTGGAGAAATGTGGTCAGTTGTAACTGAGTCACCAAATTTACCCATTACACGTAAATCTTTTAATGGTTCAATGGTACCTGGTTTTTTTGATAAACCTTGGAAGAATGTTGGATTTTGAATATATGTTGAATTAGGATCGAAGTCATATAATGGAGAGTCAGTAACATCAATCTCATTCCACATTTCATTGTTGTTGTATACATTTTTATATTCTTCTTTAAATAATTCAGGTGTTACAACACTATCTACTGTATCAGCAACTTCTTTAATTGAAGGCCAAATATCATTTAAGTATACATCTTGACCATCTTTACCTTTACCAAGTGGTGCATTTTGTAAATCAATATCAACTGTACCAGCTAAAGCATACGCAACGACTAATTGAGGTGAAGCAAGATAGTTCGCTTTTACTAATGGATGGATTCGACCTTCAAAGTTACGGTTACCAGATAATACAGAAGTAACTAGTAAATCTTCTTTAGCAATAGCTTTTTCAATTTCTGGCAATAGCGGTCCAGAGTTACCAATACAAGTTGTACATCCATAACCTACTAGATTAAATCCTAAATCATCAAGATATTTTTGTAATCCAGAATCACGTAAGTAACCTGTCACTACTTTTGAACCTGGTGCTAATGATGTTTTAACATATTCAGGCACTTTTAATCCTTTTTCAACTGCTTTTTTCGCAACTAAACCAGCACCTAACATAACGTAAGGATTCGATGTGTTTGTACATGAAGTAATCGCTGCAATTGCAATGTCTCCTGTTTTCATAGTTGTTTCAGAACCATCGTTAAATTGAATATTAGCTGATTTATCAAATTCGCTTTGATCCAAACCATGACCTTGGTTTCCAGCAGGAGCTGTTACAGATTTTTCGAATTCTTTTTTCATATCACTTAAGAAAATTAAATCTTGAGGACGTTTAGGACCAGATAGTGAAGCTTCAACTGTCGATAAATCTAAATGAATTACATCTGTATATTGTGGATCTTCTTTATCTGATGTAAAGAACATATTGTTTTGTTGTAAATAAGCTTTAACTAACTCAATATGCTCTTCAGAGCGGCCAGTTAATTTCATATATTTAAGTGACTCTTCATCAATTGGGAAGAAACCACAAGTTGCACCATATTCAGGAGCCATGTTAGCAATAGTCGCTCGATCAGCTAATGGTAAATCGGCAACACCAGGACCGAAGAATTCTATAAATTTACCAACTACACCTTTTTTACGTAGCTCTTGAGTTACTCGTAATGCTAAGTCAGTGGCAGTTGATCCTTGAGGTAATGAATTAGTTAAGCGTACTCCAATCACTTCAGGAATTGGGAAATATGATGGTTGACCAAGCATACCTGCTTCAGCTTCAATACCACCAACACCCCAGCCTAATACACCAATACCATTTATCATAGTAGTATGTGAATCTGTACCAACAAGTGTATCTGGGAAAGCAGTTTGTTCACCGTCCACGTCTCTTACATGAACTACCTTAGCTAAATATTCTAAGTTAACTTGGTGTACGATACCTGTTGCAGGCGGTACAGCATTATAATTATTAAATGCTTTTGTAGCCCAGTTTAAAAATTGATAACGTTCATAGTTTCTTTCAAATTCTAATTTCATATTGCGTTCTAACGCACGTGGGTTTGCATAGCTATCTACTTGTACAGAGTGATCGATGACTAAATCAACCGGTACTTCTGGATTAATTTTATTAATATCTCCACCTACATCATTCATAGCTTTACGTAATGAAGCTAAGTCGACAACCGCAGGCACCCCTGTAAAATCTTGTAAGATTACGCGAGAAGGTTTGAAAGGTACTTCTCCTTCATTACCTTCTTTACCAAAATGGGCTAATGCTTTAATATGATCATCTGTAATAACAAAGTCATCTTCTTGTCTTAATACTGATTCTAGTAGAACACGAATAGAATAAGGTAACTTACTAATTTTAGTTAAACCTTGTTCTTCAAGACTTTTTAAATCATAATATGTATATGATTTACCTCGAACTTCAAATGATTTTTTTGCTTGTTCTTTAATGTTAGAAGTCATTTGATTATCCCCCTTGAATATTAAACATTCATAATTATACTTCTTTAATTAAATTGTATAATTATATGTTTTTTAAAACAACTATATATCACTAGAATTTGAGTGATTTGAATTTTGGTTTTATAATCAGTTAATATAAGAAATACTTATCATAGTACATTTAAACTATAAGTATTTTTTATTAAATGAGAATTTTTTTCAATAAGCTAAATGAAATAAAAAGGAAAGTAGAATAGAAATTCATTTTGAATTTTTGGCTCCAATATCAACATATATTGGATGTGGATTTTCTTTTGAAAGTCTTTATATTTCGATCTAACTATATTAAAAAACGCCTAAGACAAATAAGTTGTCTTAGGCGTTTTTTTTAATTATTGTTCTGCTTTCTCTGCATTACGTCGATTTTGACGTTTTTCTAATATATCAGATTCATAGTCTTTTTGTTGATATTCAATATATTCTTTTAGTCTATGTTTATTAGGCTGTAATGTTAATCCTAAGAATTTGCGTTCTTGGTTAGCATCTTTATAGAAACTAATCATCATTAGTATGACCACAAAGGAGAATGGTAATGCACTAATAATTGCAGCACTTTGTAGTGCGCCTAATGCTTCTGCGCCATCTCCACCACCTGCTAAGAGTAAGATGAAGGCAATAAGAGATTGTGCAATACCCCATGTTACTTTTACCACGTTAGATGGTTCTAATGAGCCATATGTTGTTTGCATACCTAATACAAATGTTGCTGAATCGGCTGATGTAATAAAGAATGAACCGATTAATATAAGTGCAACAAGTGATAAAATCATTCCTAAAGGTAAATGATTAAATACGCCAAAGAGTTGCGTTTCTGCTGACATCTTGAATAGCTCAGAATGTTTTTTACCCATTTCAATACCTAATACGCCAAACACACTGAACCATAAGAAACTTACTAGAGCCGGAACAAGTAATACACCTGAAATAAATTCACGAATTGAACGTCCTTTAGACACACGTGCAATAAATACACCTACGAATGGGCTCCAGCTTAACCACCAGCCCCAATAATATAGTGTCCAAGAAGACATCCATTCTCTTTTTTGAGAATTTAATGCTGCTGTATCAAAACTGTTGAATAAGAATGTATTGAACAAACTACCAATTGAACTTGTAAACATGTTCAAAATTAATACAGTCGGTCCAACAATTAAAGCAACAATCATTAATATTGTACCTAAACCAATATTAGCATTACTTAAATATTGAATTCCTTTACTTAGACCAGACCAAGCACTAATAATAAATAAAATTGTAACAACAACAATAATAAGTGATTGAACCCATACATTATTTGGGACACCAAATAAGTAATTTAAACCACCGTTAATTTGTAATGCACCCATACCTAATGATACAGCTACCCCTACTACTGTAGCGAATACTGAAAGTACATCAATAATCGTACCAATAGGTCCTTCTACTTTATCTCCAAGCAATGGGCGTAATGTTCTAGAAACAAGTCCTGGTTCATCTTTTCTAAATTGAGCGTATGCTAAGGCAAGAGCTACGACACCATAAACTGCCCAAGCATGAAATCCCCAATGGAAGAAAGTAGAACGAAGTGATTCAGTAAAGGCTTCTGTCGTTTTTGGACTAGCAGTTGGTGGTGCTGCAAAGTGTGACATAGGTTCTGCTGCACCATAGAATACTAAACCAATACCCATACCTGCACTAAATAGCATGGCAAACCATGAAATCGTATTAAACTCTGGTTTATCATCAGGTTTGCCAAGTTTTAATTTCCCAATTGGACTGAAAATCAAAAAGACACAGAAGAAAACAATAATAGTTGTAAGTATTAAATAATACCAACCAAGTTTATCAGTAATCCATCCACTTATTGAACTAGTAATTGAATCGAATTGTTCCGGAACAATTGCCCCAATTAGTACAATAATCGCTACGATAATCGCACTATAAATAAATACCGGCGAAAATTTCTTTCCTTTCTTACTTGATTCAGAAGAAGAATTCATAACTAATATAACTCCCTTCATCCTAATATTAAATTTTTTCAAAATGAAAAATACACAATTAATTATAAAAATAATTAATTAATTTTTCGGTAAACCACTTTAATATAATAACAAACGTTTTAATCTTAATCAAATTTCATTAATTTTAATATTTACTAATTTATTTATGTTTTGTATGATATATTATATAAAAATCAAATAAATAGGAGATTACTATGCTAAAAGAATTTAAAGAGTTTGCATTTAAAGGAAATGTTTTAGATTTAGCAATTGCTGTAGTTATGGGGGCAGCATTTAATAAAATTGTATCATCCTTAGTAACTTATATTATCATGCCATTGATTGGTAAACTGTTCGGTTCGGTCGATTTTGCTAAAGATTGGCAGATTTGGGGCATTAAGTATGGTCTTTTCATTCAGTCAATTATTGATTTTATTATCGTTGCTTTTGCATTATTTATCTTTGTTAAGATTGCCAATACAATTATAAGAAAAGAAGAACCAGAAGAAGAAATTGATACAAATACGGTATTACTTACAGAAATTCGAGATCTTTTAAAAACAAATAAATAAATCAAAAAACATTGGAATATTAATATTCCAATGTTTTTTGTTACTTCCATTTAAATTTTGTGTAACTTTGATACTGATTTGTATTTACTTCAAGTATTAATGGGATTCGTTGTTTTAACTCACTCACATGAGAGATAATTCCTACCATCCGTCCAGATGTTTTTAAATTTAATAATGTATCAAGAGATGTTTCTAAAGTTTCTTGATCAAGTGTGCCAAATCCTTCATCGATAAACATTGATTCTAACGTTATCCCTCCAGATTCTTGTTGTACGACTTCACTTAATCCCAATGCTAGAGCCAGTGATGCTTGAAACGTTTCTCCTCCTGATAATGAGCTAATATGTCTTGACTTATTAGAATATAAATCAAATACATCGATTTCTAATCCACTATATCCTTGTGATATTGATTCTCTTCGTTTAAGTTGATATCTTCGCCCGCTCATTATATCTAATCTAATATTTGCTTGATGTATAATTCTTTCTAAATAATAGATTAATACATAGTTTTCAAGCGATAATTTTTGATGATTCTTTCCTGATAAAACCTCAGATAAATTAAAAATTTGTTGCTGCTCTTTTAACTCTTCATCTAAATAGTGAATATGTTTTTCAATTTTTGCAAATTTTTCATCATTTTTCTTAATTTTATATTGTATTGATACAACATCATTAACATACTGATTATATTTTTCTTCGATATGTTCTTTTTGCATTTCAAGATTAGATATATCTTCAAGTTCTTTTTCACTTGTAAGACGTGTTAATCGTTCTATTTCAACGTTATATTTATATTGTTCCTTATCGAAGTGATTAATTCTTTTTTCAATATGCTCTATATCTTGAAGTTCATGTTTTAATTTTTTTATTTCATCTTCATTTTCTAAACCTAATCGTTTCATTTCTTTTCGGATAGTTGTTGTAAAATAATCTAATTCGTTTTGTAGTTCTTTACTCGTAGTCAAATAATTATCAACACTATTTTTTTCTAAAGCTAGCGCATTTTGATATGATTGCATATTTTTATTAGTATCATCAACATGTTGATGATACTCATCAATCTCTTTTCGAAGACTTAAGTAATAATTTTTAAAAGTTTCAATACTTGAATATCCTGTGCTTATTTCAAAATCTTGAATTAAAGTTTGATTCTGACGTTTTTGAGAAGCTAATTTCTCTAATTTAAGTTCCTGCTGATGCTTCTCTTGCTGTAACGCATGAAATTGTTGTTGTAATTTATCTAACTCTTCTAATTGTTGTTGTAATTGTATTTTTTCAGACTTTGCACATTGTAACTTTTCTTTGATTTGGTCTAAATTAATCGATTCATACTCTATCTCTCCTAAATCTGATATGTTTTGAGAGAGTAATTCACACGTCGTTTCGCTTTTACTTAAATGCTGTTTTTTTTCATTAATTTCATCAGAAAGTTTATCAAGTAATTGATGATTTTGATTAATAGTTTCAAAATCAATATGCTGATTTAAAGATTCAACTTCATTTCCACATATTGGACATGTATCGCCAATACGTAACGCTGACTGTATTTCAATAATAAAGGTTTGTTTATCATTTAAATCAATATTACGTTTATCAATGCTTTCTAACTGTTGATTGAGTGTTTCAATATCATTTTTTAAATTTTGTATCTTTTTTGAATGTTGATGATATTGTTGTTTTAGAGAAACTTGCTTTTCATACTTATCTTTTAAACTTTGTTGTTCATCTAATTGTTTTTGTAATTGATATATTTGTTCAGTCAACTCATCAATAGCTTTATTATCCATTTTATAGCTATCAATAGATTGACTCATTTTATGTTCTTTATTAATTAACTGCTCTTGCTCTTCCATCATTTCATTATAATTATGAATAATATGTTCTTGCTCTTCAAATGCTTGTTGATATTTATCCAATTGATGATAAAAAGGCTTCGATTGTTCTAAATTCTCACTTTTTAAGTGGTATGAGTCACTCATCTTGTTTAATTGTTTATGTTCTTTTTCAAGTATGTTTATTTTATTATTTATTTGCGATATTTTATTTTCAGTCTCTATTATTTTGGTTTTTATTATTTGATACTTCTCTTCTTTCAAACGTTGTTGATCATATAAATTAAATAGCATGCCAGTATCTTTTAATCGATTTAATTTTACTTTTAATGCTTGTATGTCTTCAATCTGTTCATCTAATTGATGTTTTAATTGGTGGTATTCTTCTAATTCAATCAGTTGTTGTTCTAAATTTTTATTTAAATCAATGCGTTTTATTATAGAATGTAATTGTTCTTTTTGCTCATTTTTTATATGTAGTCTTTGTTCTTCGAGTTGATGACCTATCGTTTTGAAGTTGGGAATAGCCTGCAATAATTCTTGAGTTTTTATATGATGGATTTGTTTCAATTGAATTAATTGCTCATCATCAAATGCGTCAACATCTTCCCATAGTAATTTAATTTGATCGTATCTTTTTTCAATTTGTTTTTTCTCTTCTTTCATTTCATTTTTGAGCAAATTTTGAATTTCCTCAAAACGTATACTATTAAATAAAGTTCTTAATATCCCCTGTTTATCTGTACTATTGGATACTAAAAATTTTTTAAATTCACCTTGTGGAAGAATAAATAACTGTCTAAATTGTTCAGCATTAACGCCTAGTAATGACTTAATATATTGATTTCCAGCACTGATTTTACTTTCTCTTAATTCATATGTTTCACTTTTAGAATCATATTCATACACATCTAGTTTTCCTGGTGTTTGACTAGTGTTTCCCTCTTTAGTAAAAGCACCTTGACGAATAATTTTGAAATATTTTTCATTAAGTTGAAATTCATATTCAACCCACATAGGAGATTTTGCCTCTGCAAAATGACTTCTTAATCCCGCTTCACTTCTGCCTTCTGTAGAAGCTTTTCCAAATAACGAAAATACAATTGCATCAAATATCATGGTTTTTCCCGAACCAGTTTTACCACTAATTAAAAAAAGCTGATCATTTTTAATTTGAGTAAAATCTATCTTTTCATGTAAGAATGGGCCAAAATTATTTAACGTTAATTTTATTGGTTTCATTTTAGACCTCCTTATTCGATACCAAAGTGATTAAATTATTTATTTTTTCTTCCTGATACTTGGTCATCTCATTATCTGTAATCATCTTATAAAATTGCTTAATAATAGTTTGGTCGTCTTGTTGTTGTATTTGTGTCTGATGTAAAGGCCCCTCATTTTCAAAAGTAATATTGCTAAGCGCAAGAGTATTGGGGAATAGTTGTTTTAAATGAATCATTGGATCACTAATATGCGACATATTTTTAAGTTTGAAATGTATATAATTATCTTTATTTTTAGGTTGAATATGTCCTTGAATCACTTCATCATACTCGCCCTCAACCACTTCAAGCTCTCTTAAAGGTTTAAGTTGCACAAATGATGTTGATAGTTCATTTTTATCTTGAACCACTAAACGTTTATATCCCTTAGGCTGGTTTATTTCTGAAAATGAATATTGTAACAGTGAACCAGAATAATCAATAATGTCATCTTTAATACTAAATGGATGATGTAAATGTCCTAATAACACTTTATCAAATACGTTAAAACATGATTTAGTAACACTTTCAACAGTCCCAATTGTTAAAGGTCTTTCTGAATCCGATGTTTTTCCTCCATTTATCGTTAAGTGACCAATTAAAATATTTATTTTCTCTTTATTCAAATTTTCTACTATATAATTAATACATTTTTCTGTTGCTTGTTGATAAGTTTGAATAGAAGCATCTTTAAAAAATTCTTTTACTTCACTAATAGTAGCAAATGGAAGTACATAGAAATGTACATCATTAAATTCGATAGGTTGATTCATATGTTTTAATTTTGTACGAATAAAGAGTTTGGAATGTTCAAACCATGAAGCTCCATAATTCAATCGTTCTTTACCATCGTGATTACCATTAGAAATAATCATAGGGATATTCATATCTATATTAATAGTATGAATAGCATTTTCAAAAAGATGAATAGTTTCTTTACTTGGATAAGTTGTATCATAAATATCCCCAGCAATCACAACTACATCAGGTTTCTCATCTTTTAAACATTGGATAAATTGTTCTAAAATAAATGATTGGTCTTCAAGAAATTGTTTTCCGTTAAGTATCTTTCCTAAATGCCAATCTCCAGTATGTATAATTTTCATAACATTCCCCTTACTTTTTAAAGCATTATACTTTAATTTTAAAAAAGAGCGAGATTGAATTCTCAATGAACTCACATACTCGCTCTAAACTTCAATTCAATTTAATATCAAAAAATAATATTTTATTTAATTTTAGATAAGCTAATAATATTAATCTCTATTATGAGACTAAAGATTTTTTAACATTTTTATATTTATATAACATAGCTAAACGCCAAGGAACAATCATACTAAATGCCAATAAAAAGAACATGCCTCCGATTTCTCCTGGATCAATAGAGCTACTAATAAATATTTTTATGATTGTTCTAATAATTAAAAGTGAAATTAAAATGATTGGAAACGCTTTTGATCGTTTCATATATACCTCAGCGCCTTGAACTTCAAAATGACTTGTCCAGATAAGTACAGATGAAAATATCACACCTAAAATGATAGATTCTAAAATTTCAGCCCCAGTTAATCTAAAATATGGAATAACATACATCAAAGCCCCTGTCGACATAAAGATAGGAGGTAAAATAATTTTCTTTTCATTTACAGGGAACTTTTGTGCTTTCATACGAATAACTATGACAACAATCCCCATAAACAATGCAAATACTATGGAAAAAACTAAATATGCCAAATTTACACCTTCTTATACTCACATAACTAAAAGTTTAATACTATTATACTTCTTAAATACTCCAACTAAAAATGTTTTACAACAAAAACAAAGGATTGTAAACCCTTATGGCATACAATCCTTTAATAACTATTATTTTTTTGAACTCTTCATGTTTTGATCCATGTTTTTGTTCATCATCGTCATCATTTGATTGATTTTCTTTTGAGACGGTTTTTGTCCCATTTGCATCATCATCATACGTAACATTTCTTCATTGATAGGTGGGTTTTTTTTCAAATAGTCCATCATATATTTTCTTGCTAAGAAGAAACCACCAACTAGTCCGATGATAAGTGCTACAATGATTAATAAAATTGCTAACCAAGTTGCCATTGTTTCACCCACTTTCTATATCCTACTGAATTTTACTAAATAACTACCTTGATTTCAAGAGTTAGTTTTAGAATAACACCTCTTCGCTTTTATATTAACAAACTGTTTAACACGAATACTAATATTTATAAATAACTTCATATAAAGTGCTATGCACAAAATAAAAAAGAGCAGGAAAGAACTCATTTTGAATTCATTCCCCGCTCTCTCTATGTTGACTAAATCATAATATTAAAAAGTGCGAATTTGATTTAAAATATTTTCTTTAGTAAAGCCATATTTTTCGACAACTAAGTCTCCTGGTGCACTTGCACCAAAACCATCGATTCCAATTACTTTACCTTCAGTGCCTACATATTTATGCCAACCGAGTGGTGAAGCCATTTCAATTGCAACACGTTTAGTTAATTCTTTTGGAATAACTGATTCTTTATACTCGTCTGTTTGTTGCTCAAAAGCGAACCAGTTTGGCATAGAAACGACTCTTACACCTTTACCTTGTTTATCTAAATCTTTAGCTACTTCAATAGCTAAGCTTACTTCTGAGCCAGTTGCTAGTAATAGATATTCAGGTTTAGTTTCAGTTTCAAATACAACATATGCACCTTTTCGTACGCCTTCTTCAACCGTTTCTTCATCTACATCTAAATAAGGAAGATTTTGACGAGTTAAAACTAGAGATGTTGGTGTTTGTTTAGATTCTAATGCAACTTCCCATGCTACTCTTGTTTCATTACCGTCTGCTGGACGAATGACGTTCATATTTGGAATAGCTCTTAAACCTGCTAACTGTTCAATCGGTTCGTGTGTTGGACCATCTTCACCTACAGCAATTGAATCATGTGTAAAGATAAATGTTGCATTCAATCCCATAATTGCAGATAAGCGTAATGCTGGTTTTAAGTAATCACTAAATACGAAGAATGTAGCACCATAAGGATGTAAACCTCCATGTGCTGCCATACCGTTTACTGCAGCACCCATAGCAAATTCTCTTACACCAAACCAAACATTTTTACCTTCTGGAGTATTAGGATTGTAATCTGTAGCTTCTTTAACATTTGATTTATTAGATCCTGCTAAATCTGCAGAACCACCAAAGAATGAAGGAACAGATTTACTAATTGCTTGAATGATTTCTCCAGAATCTGCACGAGTAGCTGCATTATGATCACTACTGAATTTTGGTAATTCATCTTTATAATTTTCAGGTAATTTACCACTGATTGCCAATTTAAATTCTTCAGCTAACTCTGGATATTTTTCTGTATATGTTTCTAATTTTTCTTTCCACTCATCTTCATGCTCATTTGCACGTTTTAGCATTGTTGTTTGGAAGATTTCATATACTTCTTCTGGAACATTGAAACGTTTTTCTGGATCTAATCCATATGCTTCAAATGTAAGTTTTCTTTCATCAGTACCAAGTGGCGCTCCGTGAACACCATTTGTACCGCTAACGTTTGGCGCGCCGTAACCAATAATTGTTTTAACTTCAATTAACGTAGGACCATTTTGCTGTTTAGCTTTAGTAATCGCATTATCAATTTCTTCTAAATTGTTGCCATCTTTTACTAAAATATGGTTCCATCCATAACTTTCAAAACGTTGTTTTACATCTTCTGAGAAAGATTTGTTAAGTTCACCATCAAGTGAAATATCATTTGAATCGTATAATACAATAAGTTTATCTAATTGATTATGACCAGCAAATGAAGCTGCTTCATGAGAAATACCTTCCATTAAATCTCCATCTGAAGCCAACACGTAAGTATAATGATCTACAACGTTAATATCATCTTTATTAAATTTACCACCTAAATGCGCTTCAGCTAAAGCCATTCCCACAGACATAGCAAATCCTTGTCCTAATGGACCTGTTGTAACTTCAACACCATCTGTATGACGAAACTCAGGATGTCCAGGTGTTTTAGAACCCCATTGTCTGAACTGCTTTAATTCTTCTAATTCTAAGCTTCCAGAGACATGTAATAAACTATATAGTAAAGCAGAACCATGACCTGCAGATAATATAAATCTATCTCTGTTAAAGTAGTCTTTAGATTGTGGATTAAAGTTTAAGTGGCGAGTCCAAAGCGTGTAGGCCATTGGTGCAGCTCCCATAGGCAGACCAGGATGACCAGAATTTGCTTCTTCAATTGCATCAATACTTAATGCACGTATAGTATCAATAGCTAATTGGTCTTTTTCATTAAACATCTTACATACTTCCCTTCTAGAATTAATCATCTTTTTTATATTATAACTTAAAAATATAGTAAATGATAAGATTATAATGTTAATGATTAAAATGTTATTAACTATTGATCATTCTTTTTACTTTCTTGAATTTTTTTAAGTTTTTCCGGCGTTACATCGTTACCTTCTGGATCAATGACTTTGGTACTTTCAATTTGTTGTTTAAATCCTTCTCTAAAAGAATCTAAATATTGTTTACGCAACTTAGATTGCTCTTTTGCTTCAGCTTCTGTTAAACCTTGCTCTTTTTTCTTTTTTGCTAATTCATTAATTCTATCTATATTTAAATTATTATTTGACATGTCATCACACTTCCTATTCTTTTCTTTAATACATATAAAATACTTAATTAATATAACAAAAAGAGACATAGATAAAAAATCTAAGCATCATAAACTCTTTCTAAAATAAAGAGGCTGGGACATAATTTCTAACAAATTAGC
>NZ_KV826323.1:0-67342 GCF_001835895.1 Staphylococcus sp. HMSC034C12
ATTTTTAGTCATCAGTCCAATTTATTATAGAGCCAAAAAATGTTGCGTAATGATTCTAGATATGATATTATTATTGACGGCTATAAAGCCAATACACACGTAGTGAATGTAAATATAAAGGGTGCAGTCTTAAGTATTGTCTTTATATTAGTTTACTATGGAGGTAATTAACCAATAGGAGGAATTTAACATGGCAGTAATTTCAATGAAACAATTACTAGAAGCCGGTGTTCACTTCGGTCACCAAACACGCCGTTGGAACCCAAAAATGAAAAAATATATCTTTACTGAAAGAAATGGTATTTATATCATTGACTTACAAAAAACAGTAAAAAAAGTTGAAGAAGCTTATAACTTCTTAAAACAAGTATCTGAAGATGGCGGTAAAGTCTTATTCGTAGGTACTAAAAAACAAGCACAAGAATCAGTTAAAGCTGAAGCAGAACGTGCTGGTCAATTCTACGTTAACCAAAGATGGTTAGGTGGAATCTTAACTAATTATAAAACAATCTCAAAACGTATTAAACGTATTTCTGAAATTGAAAAAATGGAAGAAGACGGTTTATTTGACGTTTTACCTAAAAAAGAAGTTGTTGAACTTAAAAAAGAATATGACCGTTTAATCAAATTCTTAGGCGGTATTCGTGATATGAAATCTATGCCTCAAGCATTATTCGTAGTTGACCCTCGTAAAGAGCGCAATGCGATTGCTGAAGCACGTAAATTAAATATCCCTATCGTTGGTATCGTTGACACTAACTGTGATCCTGATGAAATCGACTATGTTATCCCAGCGAATGATGATGCTATTCGTGCCGTTAAATTATTAACTGGTAAAATGGCTGACGCTGTCTTAGAAGGTCAACAAGGTATTTCAAACGATGAAGTAGCTGCAGAACAAAACATCGATTTAGATGAAAGTGAAGAAACTCAAAAAGCAGAATCAACTGAAGAAAATACTACTGTTGAATCAAACTAAGATATAGTTTAAATGGGTGATAAGATGTAATGCTTATCGCCCTTTTTTTAAAATATTTATTTAAAATGGATAGTAAATTGGGTATAAATATAAAAGATAAATATTCAATTATACTTTTAAATCAGATTTTATTTTTAAAATAACCTTAATTTAAAAAATTATTAATAAATCGTAATAGAGTATTGGAAATAATAGTACCTTTAATGGTAATATTTAAATATCATCTATTATTACAATTAGACATATTGGAGGAATAATTAATGGCAATTTCAGCAAAACTTGTTAAAGAATTACGTGAAAGAACTGGCGCAGGTATGATGGATTGTAAAAAAGCGCTAACTGAAACTGATGGAGATATCGATAAAGCAATCGACTACTTACGTGAAAAAGGTATTGCTAAAGCAGCTAAAAAAGCTGATCGAATCGCTGCTGAAGGTTTAGTACATGTAGAAGTAAAAGGTAATGAAGCAGCAATCGTTGAAATTAACTCTGAAACTGATTTCGTTGCTCGAAACGAAGGATTCCAAGAATTAGTTAAAGAAATTGCTAATCAAATCCTTGAAAGTAAAGCTGAAACAGTAGAAGCTTTATTAGAAACTAAATTAGCAAGTGGTCAAACAGTTGATGAAAGAATGAAAGAGGCTATCTCAACAATCGGTGAAAAATTAAGCATCCGTCGTTTTGCTATTAGAACTAAATCTGATAACGATGCTTTTGGTGCATACTTACACATGGGTGGACGTATCGGTGTATTGACTGTTGTTGAAGGTTCTACTGATGAAGAAGCAGCTAAAGATGTAGCAATGCACATCGCTGCAATTAATCCTAAATATGTTTCTTCAGACCAAGTAAGTGACGAAGAAATTAATCACGAAAGAGAAGTATTAAAACAACAAGCATTAAATGAAGGTAAACCTGAAAATATCGTTGAAAAAATGGTTGAAGGTCGTTTACGTAAATATCTTCAAGAAATTTGTGCTGTTGACCAAAACTTCGTTAAAGACCCAGATCAAACAGTTGAAGCTTTCTTAAAATCTAAAGGCGGTAAATTAGCTGACTTCGTACGTTATGAAGTAGGCGAAGGTATGGAAAAACGCGAAGAAAACTTTGCTGATGAAGTTAAAGGTCAAATGAAATAATTTGTTCACATTATTCTAACAAGAAAGAAGACACCTTTAAGGAATTCTATATAATAAAATTCTTTTATTATAGAAGACCATTAGTGTCTTCTTTACTTGTATATATTACATATCATTAATCATAGAGAGGAAAAAATAATGGCGCAGACTTCTAAATATAAACGTGTAGTACTGAAACTTAGTGGTGAAGCACTTGCAGGTGAAAAAGGTTTTGGTATCAATCCTATCATCATTAAAAGTGTAGCAAAACAAGTCGCTGAAGTAGCTAAAATGGATTGTGAAATAGCTGTTATCGTTGGTGGCGGTAATATTTGGAGAGGTAAAACAGGTAGCGATTTAGGCATGGACCGTGGTACAGCTGATTATATGGGCATGCTTGCTACTGTAATGAATGCATTGGCATTACAAGATAGTTTAGAGCAATTAGATTGTGATACACGAGTATTAACTTCAATTGAAATGAAACAGGTTGCTGAGCCTTATATTCGTCGTCGCGCAATTAGACATTTAGAGAAAAAACGCGTAGTTATTTTTGCAGCTGGTATTGGTAATCCATACTTCTCTACTGACACAACTGCAGCACTACGTGCAGCTGAAGTAGAGGCCGATGTCATTTTAATGGGTAAAAATAATGTTGATGGTGTGTATTCTGCCGACCCAAAAATTGATAAAAATGCTGTAAAATATGATCATCTAACACATATTCAAATGTTACAAGAAGGCCTACAAGTTATGGATTCAACTGCTTCTTCATTCTGTATGGATAATAACATTCCATTAAATGTATTCTCTATTATGGAAGAAGGCAATATTAAACGTGCCGTTATGGGCGAAAAAATTGGTACATTAATTACTAAATAATTAGAGGTGTAAATGTATGAGTGAGATAATTCAAGATACAAAATCTAGAATGAAAAAATCAATTGAAAATTTATCACGTGAATTAGCTAATATTAGTGCGGGTAGAGCGAATTCTAATTTATTAAACGGAGTAAATGTTGATTATTATGGTGCCCCAACACCAGTTCAACAGTTAGCGAGTATAAACGTGCCTGAAGCACGCTTACTTGTCATTTCTCCATATGATAAATCATCTGTAGCTGATATTGAAAAAGCGATTATTGCTGCTAACCTAGGTGTGAACCCTACTAGTGACGGTGAAGTTATTCGTATCACTGTTCCTGCTTTAACTGAAGAACGTCGTAAAGAATTAGTTAAAAATGTTAAAAAAATCGGTGAAGATTCAAAAGTTTCAATCCGTAATATTCGTCGTGATATCAATGATCAATTGAAAAAAGACGAAAAAAATGGAGACATTACTGAAGATGATTTAAGAAGCCAAACAGAAGATGTTCAAAAAGTAACAGACAATTCAATTAAAGAAATTGATAATTTAGTTGATGAAAAAGAAAAAGATATTATGTCTGTTTAATATTTCATCATACTCTTCTATGACAAGATTATAAATTGTTTTAGTCTAAACTGTGCCAAGTCAGACTTTGGTACAGTTTTTTAATTTGCTTATTCAATGCCATTATTTAGTATGATAAAATGATAGATGATTTCTTAAATAACCTATATAATATAACAGAAATGATCAGGCTCGGAGGAAAGACCATGTTTAGAAAGCTAATAAAAAGAAATAAGACTAAAATCAATCAAAATGATGATTTAGATATACATAATTTACCTGAACATATAGCAATTATCATGGACGGAAATGGTCGTTGGGCAAAAAAGCGTAAAATGCCTAGAATTAAAGGTCACTATGAAGGTATGCAAACCATAAAAAAAGTGACACGTGAAGCAAGTCATTTAGGTATTAAATATTTAACTTTATACGCTTTTTCAACGGAAAATTGGTCAAGACCTGAAAGTGAAGTTAATTATATCATGAATTTACCTGTGAATTTTTTAAAAACATTTCTACCAGAACTTATAGAGAAAAATGTTAAGATAGAAACTATTGGTTTTTTAGATGCAGTACCCCAATCAACAATTGAGGCGATTAATTATGCTAAAGAAAAAACCAAAAATAATACAGGCTTGAAATTAGTATTTGCCATTAATTATGGTGGACGAGCTGAACTTGTTCAAAGTATGAAATCAATTTATGATGAACTTCAACGTAATGGTCAAAACAGTGATGATATTGATGAATTGATGATTTCCAAACATTTAATGACCCATCCAGATCCAGATCCAGATTTATTAATACGTACATCTGGAGAACAACGCCTTAGTAACTTCTTAATTTGGCAGGCTTCGTATAGTGAATTTATTTTTAATGAGAAGTTATGGCCAGACTTTGATGGTGAAGAATTAAAACAATGTATAAAAATATATCAATCTCGCCAAAGACGTTTTGGAGGATTAAGTGAGGAGTAAATTATGAAAGTAAGAACATTGACCGCGATTATAGCATTGCTTATTTTTCTACCTATATTATTAAAAGGTGGAACTATTTTAATGCTTTTTGCTTATTTGCTGGCGCTCATTGCTTTAAAAGAATTGTTAAATATGAATATGATTAAATTTTTATCAATTCCAGGTATTTTCAGTGCTATAGCGCTTATTATTATTATGCTTCCTCAGTCTGCCGGAGATTGGGTGAGTGATGTTCAATTAAAAAGTTTAATTGCAATGAGCTTCATACTATTAAGTTATACTGTACTTTCGAAAAACAGATTTAGCTTTATGGACGCTGCATTTTGTTTAATGTCTGTAGCATACGTTGGAATAGGATTTATGTATTTTTATGCTACACGTTCTTATGGTTTACATTATATACTTTTTGCATTTTTAATCGTATGGTTAACAGATACTGGCGCATATATATTTGGACGATTAATGGGGAAACACAAACTATGGCCAGTTATTAGTCCAAACAAAACGATTGAAGGTTTTATTGGAGGACTCATTTGTAGTTTAATTGTTCCACTTGTAATGATGTTTTTTGTAGATTTTCATCTAAATATTTGGCTGTTATTATTAATTACAATTATTTTAAGTGTATTTGGTCAATTAGGTGACTTAGTAGAATCTGGTTTTAAACGTCATTTTGGTGTTAAAGATTCAGGCAGAATCTTGCCAGGACATGGCGGTATTTTAGATAGATTTGATAGCTTTATGTTTGTTTTACCACTGTTAAACATTCTATTACTACAAATGTAATAAAAAATTAACGTTTTTTTTATTTATGAAAAGCATATAATGATATAATTGAGGAGTTATTGAGTTCACATTTGATTAATATTATATAATCGTGTACTTTATAGCTCTTTTTTTAAAACTGTTTTTTTATACTAGAAATTATTATAAAATTTAAAATCTAAAATCTTATATTCTAGATAATTTAAATATTAAAATTAATTGAGGTGTTGTAAGTGAGTTATTTAATCACAATCGTCTCATTTATTATCGTATTTGGTGTACTCGTTACAGTACATGAATATGGACATATGTTTTTTGCAAAACGTGCAGGTATTATGTGTCCAGAATTTGCGATTGGAATGGGACCCAAAATTTTCAGTTTCCGTAAAGATGAAACGTTATATACAATACGTTTACTTCCAGTTGGTGGGTATGTAAGAATGGCAGGAGATGGATTAGAAGAACCACCCGTTCAGCCAGGAATGAATGTTAAAATAAAACTAAATGAACAAGATGAAATTACACATATTATTTTAGATGATCAACATAAATTCCAAAAAATTGAAGCGATTGAAGTTAAACGATGTGATTTTAAAGATGATTTATATATTGAAGGTATTACAGCATATGATAATGAAAGACATCATTTTAATATTGCTAAAAAAGCTTACTTTGTTGAAAATGGTAGTTTAATTCAAATTGCACCAAGGCATCGTCAATTTACACATAAAAAACCATTACCTAAGTTTTTAACTTTATTTGCGGGCCCATTATTTAACTTTATTTTAGCTCTCGTACTATTTATTGGCTTAGCTTATTATCAAGGTACGCCTACCCCTACAGTAAAACAATTAGCAGACAATTATCCAGCACAAGAAGCTGGATTAAAAGCTGGAGATAAAATTGTTCAAGTTGGACACTATAAAATTAACGATTTTAGCGATATTCAAAGTGCACTTAATAAAACGAAAGACCATCAAACAACAATTAAAATTGTACGAGATGGTCACACCAAATCACTAGATGTTACACCTAAAAAACAAGTGATTAAACAGACAAAATTAAATTCTAAAACTTCTTATGTATTAGGTTTTCAACCTGCGAATGAACATTCACTATTTAAGCCATTAGCATTAGGCGTACAACAATTTTTAGATGCAAGTGTACTTATTTTTAAAGCAGTTGGAACAATGATTGGAAGTATTTTCACAGGTGGCTTTACTTTTGATATGTTAAATGGTCCAGTGGGTATTTATCACAATGTAGATTCTGTAGTAAAACAAGGTATTATTGCATTAACATACTATACGGCATTGCTGAGTGTTAACTTAGGGATTATGAACTTATTACCTATTCCAGCTTTAGATGGTGGTAGAATTTTATTTGTTATTTATGAAGCGATATTTAGAAGACCAGTAAACAAAAAAGCTGAAACTGCAATTATTGCTGTTGGAGCTATATTTGTAGTGATTATTATGGTCTTAGTCACTTGGAATGATATACAACGTTATTTCTTATAATTTAGGAGGATAAAAAATGAAACAATCGAAAGTCTTTATACCAACAATGAGAGAAGTCCCTTCTGAAGCTGAGGCTTTAAGTCATCAGTTGTTATTAAAAGCAGGTTTAATTAAACAAAGCACAAGTGGTATTTATAGTTATTTACCCTTAGCAACACGTGTACTAAATCATATTTCTAAAATCATTCGTGAAGAAATGGAAAATATTGATGCAGTTGAGATTTTAATGCCAGCATTGCAGCAAGCAGAACTTTGGGAAGAGTCGGGACGTTGGGGCGCTTATGGTCCTGAATTAATGCGATTAAAAGACCGTAATGGAAGAGAATTTGCTTTAGGACCTACTCACGAAGAAGTAGTGACTTCTATCGTTAGAGACGAATTAAAGTCTTATAAACAATTACCATTAACATTATTCCAAATTCAATCTAAGTTCCGTGATGAAAAACGTCCACGTTTTGGTTTATTACGTGGAAGAGAGTTCATCATGAAAGATGCTTATTCTTTCCATGCTGATGAAGCATCATTAGATCAAACATATCAAGAGATGTACAATGCTTATAGTCGTATTTTTAAACGTGTTGGAATTAATGCGCGTCCAGTAGTAGCTGATTCAGGTGCTATTGGCGGTAATCATACACATGAATTTATGGCTTTAAGTGAAATTGGTGAAGATACGATTGTGTATAGTGAAAATAGTGATTATGCAGCAAATATTGAAAAAGCTGAAGTTAAGTATTATCCAAATGAGAAACATACAGACATTAAATCACTAGAAAAAATAGAAACGCCAAATATTAAAACAGCTCAAGAATTGGCTGACTTTTTAAATCGTCCAATTGATGAAATTGTAAAAACAATGATTTTCAAAGTGGATGGAGAATTCATGATGTTTTTAGTAAGAGGCCATCACGAGCTCAATGATGTGAAGGTGAAAGCATACTTTGAAACTGATAATGTGGAAATGGCGACTCAAGATGAAATTGTAAATTTACTTGGAGCAAATCCTGGTTCATTAGGACCTATTCATAATAAAGACATTAAAATTATTGCTGATAATTTTGTTAAAGATTTAAATAACATAGTGGTAGGTGCTAATGAAGATGGCTATCACTATATTAATGCAAATGTTGAGCGTGATTTTAATATCGATGAATACGGAGACTTTAGATTTATTTTAGAAGGTGAACCGTTAAGTGATGGTTCTGGAAATGCAAAATTTGCAGAAGGTATTGAAGTTGGACAAGTATTTAAACTGGGAACGAAATATTCTGAAGCAATGAATGCTAAATTTTTAGATAATCAAGGTAAAGCGCAACCTTTAATTATGGGTTGCTATGGTATCGGAGTGTCTAGAACATTAAGTGCGATTGTTGAGCAAAATAATGATGAAAATGGTATTATTTGGCCAAAGTCAGTCACTCCATTTGATTTACATTTAATTACAATCAATCCTAAAAAAGAAGAACAACTTGAATTAGGAGATAAATTATACTCAGAATTACAATCTAAATATGATGTACTTTATGATGATCGTAAAGAGCGTGCAGGCGTTAAATTTAATGACGCTGATTTAATTGGTTTACCGATAAGAATTGTTGTAGGTAAAAATGCAAGTGAAGGTATTGTTGAAGTTAAAGTGCGTCAAACGGGTGAAAGTGAAGAAGTTCATGTTAATGAATTAGACAATCACATTGCTTCACTCTATGAAAAACTATAGGTGCACATGAATAAAAATGGTTGGAACATTTTGTTGTTTCCAACCTCTTTTATTGTTTTTATTAGTTAAACTGTAATCATGAAAAATAAATGTGAAAGTAGTATAATATAAATCAAGTTTTTTAAAGTAAATGATAAGTTCGAAATAAGGTGGTTATTCTTTGTGGCAATGACAAGTCAGGAAAAATTTAGAGTACTTGCCGATCAAATTAAGATTTCAAATCAATTGGATAAAGAAATACTTGAAAAAGGTGAACTCACACGAATAGATGTATCAAATAAAAATAGAAGTTGGGAATTTCAGATTACGTTACCTTATTTTCTTTCAAATGAAGATTATTTAATCTTTACTCATGCAATTAAAGAAGAGTTTAAAGATATTGCACATGTGGACTGGCATTTTACAATTCAAAATACATCGAATCAAGATGAACATGTGATTAAATATTTTGGACATTGTATTGAACACACAGCTTTATCACCAAAAGTGAAGGGTCAACTTAAACAAAAACGTTTAATTATGTCAGGTAATGTTTTAAAAGTAATGACTTCAAATGATATTGAAAGAAATCATTTTGATAAAGTATGTAATGGTAGTTTAGTAAAAGCATTTCAAAAATGTGGCTTTGATATAGATAAAGTAATATTTGAAACTGATGATTCGAATAGAGATGAAGATCTTGCTTCATTAGAGGCACATATTCAAGAAGAAGATCAACAAAGTGCTAAAGAAGCTACAGAAAAAATTGAAAAAATAAAAGCTGAAAAAGCAAAACAACAAGATAATAACGGCAGTAGTGTTGAAAAATGTCAAATAGGAAAGCCAATTCACGTTGAAAATATTAAACCTATTGAAACAATTATTGAAGAAGAATTTAAAGTAGCCATTGAAGGGGTTATCTTTGATATTAACATTAAAGAACTAAAAAGTGGACGTCACATTGTTGAACTTAAAGTGACAGACTATACAGATTCTTTAGTATTAAAAATGTTTACTAGAAAAAATAAGGATGATTTAAATCACTTTAAAGCCTTAAGTGTAGGTAAATGGGTACGTGCACAAGGTCGTATAGAAGAAGATACGTTTGTACGTGATTTAGTCATGATGATGTCAGATATTGAAGAAATCAAAAAGACACCTAAACAAGATAAAGCAGAAGAGAAACGTGTCGAATTTCATTTACATTCATCAATGAGTCAAATGGATGGTATTCCAAACATCAGTGCGTACGTTAATCAGGCTGCAGCATGGGGACATAAAGCAATAGCTGTTACTGATCATAATGTGGTTCAAGCTTTTCCTGATGCTCATAGTGCAGCGGAAAAAAATGGAATTAAAATGATTTACGGGATGGAAGGCATGTTAGTCGATGATGGTGTGCCTATTGCCTATAAACCTACTGATAGAGATTTAAAAGAAGCTACATATGTAGTGTTTGACGTCGAAACAACAGGTTTATCTAATCAATATGATCAAATTATCGAACTTGCTGCTGTCAAAGTTAAAGACGGCGAAATTATAGATAAATTTGAAAGATTTAGTAATCCACATGAAAAATTATCAGAAACAATAATTAATCTGACACACATTACAGATGACATGCTAGTGGATGCACCAGAAATTGAAGAAGTACTAACAGAATTTAAGGAATGGGTAGGAGATGCCATTTTTGTAGCGCATAATGCTTCATTCGATATGGGCTTTATTGATACAGGGTACGAACGATTAGGTTTCGGTCCATCAACTAATGGAGTGATTGATACTCTTGAATTATCACGTACCATTAACACTGAATATGGTAAACATGGATTAAATTTCTTAGCTAAAAAATATGGCGTTGAACTTACTCAACACCATAGAGCGATTTATGATACTGAAGCAACGGCTTATATTTTCATTAAAATGGTTCAACAGATGAAAGAACTAGGTGTGACTAATCATAAAGATATTAATAAAAAGTTATCAAATGAAGATGCCTATAAACGTGCACGACCAACCCATGTCACACTCATAGTTCAAAATCAAGATGGACTCAAGAATTTATTTAAAATCGTAAGTGCTTCTTTAGTAAAATATTATTATAGAACACCTAGAATTCCACGAACATTATTAAATGAATATCGAGAAGGCATTCTAGTAGGTACAGCTTGTGATGAAGGGGAATTATTTACAGCTGTGATGCAACGTGATCAATCTGAAGTTGAAAAAATAGCAAAGTATTATGATTTTATAGAAGTACAACCACCTAAACTTTATCAAGATTTAATTGATCGTGAATTAATTCGTGATACTGAAACATTGTATGAAATATATGATCGTATTTTAAAAGCAGGAGAAAGTACAGGAATACCTGTGATAGCTACTGGTAATGCTCATTACTTATTTGAGCATGATGCTATTGCTCGTAAAATTTTAATTGCATCACAACCAGGTAATCCATTAAATCGTTCCACACTTCCAGAAGCACATTTTAGAACAACAGATGAAATGTTAGATGAATTTCATTTCTTAGGAGAAGATAAAGCCTATGATATTGTTGTTAAAAATACGAATGAATTAGCAGACCGAATTGAGAAAGTAATTCCAATTAAAGATCAATTATTTACGCCACGTATGGAGGGCGCTAACGAAGAAATACGTGAATTAAGCTATACAAATGCGAAAAAATTGTATGGTGATGACTTACCGCAAATTGTCATTGATCGTCTCGAAAAAGAATTAGATAGTATTATTGGTAATGGCTTTTCAGTTATCTATCTCATATCACAACGGTTAGTTAAAAAGTCATTAGATGATGGATATTTGGTAGGGTCACGTGGTTCTGTAGGTTCGAGCTTTGTTGCAACGATGACAGAGATAACAGAAGTGAATCCGCTCCCTCCACACTATATATGTCCACATTGTAAGACGAGTGAATTTTTTGATGATGGGTCGGTAGGTTCAGGATTCGACTTACCTGATAAAACATGTGAAACATGTGGTGGCGAATTAATTAAAGAAGGTCAAGATATTCCATTTGAGACTTTCTTAGGATTTAAAGGAGATAAAGTACCAGATATTGACTTGAACTTTAGTGGTGAATATCAACCGCATGCCCATAACTATACGAAAGTACTTTTTGGAGAAGATAAAGTATTCCGAGCAGGTACAATTGGTACAGTGGCTGAAAAAACGGCATTTGGCTTCGTTAAAGGATATCTAAATGATCAAGGTATTCATAAACGTGGTGCGGAAATCGATAGACTTGTCAAAGGATGTACAGGTGTTAAACGTACAACTGGACAGCATCCAGGAGGAATTATTGTAGTTCCTGATTATATGGATATTTACGATTTTACACCGATACAATATCCAGCAGATGATCAAAGTGCATCTTGGATGACCACACACTTTGATTTCCACTCGATTCATGATAATGTGTTAAAACTCGATATACTTGGACACGATGATCCTACAATGATACGGATGTTACAGGATTTATCGGGTATCGATCCTAAAACGATTCCTGTTGATGATAAGGAGACAATGCAAATATTTAGTAGTCCGGCTTCTTTAGGTGTAACAGAAGAGGATATTTTATGTAAGACAGGCACATTTGGTGTACCTGAATTTGGTACAGGTTTCGTTCGTCAAATGTTAGAAGACACTAAGCCAACAACATTTTCTGAACTTGTACAAATTTCAGGTTTATCACATGGTACCGATGTGTGGCTTGGTAATGCACAAGAGTTAATTCGCTCAGGCATCTGCGATTTATCCAGTGTAATTGGTTGTCGTGACGATATTATGGTATATCTTATGTATGCTGGGCTTGAACCATCAATGGCCTTCAAAACAATGGAGTCTGTGCGTAAAGGTAAAGGACTTACGGATGAAATGATAGATGCGATGAAAGCGAATGATGTACCTGATTGGTATTTAGATTCATGCTTAAAAATTAAATACATGTTCCCTAAAGCTCACGCAGCTGCTTACGTACTTATGGCTGTACGTATTGCATACTTTAAAGTGCATCATCCGTTATACTATTATGCAGCATATTTTACAATTCGTGCATCAGACTTTGATTTAATTACAATGATTAAAGATAAAGAAAGTATTAAGAACACAGTTAAAGATATGTATTCTCGTTATATGGATTTAGGAAAAAAAGAAAAAGATGTATTAACAGTATTAGAAATAATGAATGAAATGGCACATCGTGGATTTAAAATGCAGCCGATTAGCTTAGAAAAAAGTCAAGCTTTTGATTTCATTATTGAAGATGATACATTGATCCCACCATTTATTGCTGTGCCAGGATTAGGTGAAAACGTAGCTAAACGTATTGTTGAGGCACGTGAAGACGGTCCATTTTTATCCAAAGAAGACCTTAATAAAAAAGCAGGTTTATCTCAAAAAATTATTGAATACCTTGATGATTTGGGTTCATTACCAGATTTACCAGATAAAGCACAATTGTCCATTTTTGATATGTAAATGGACAACTTAGAAGTATTAATAGTAGCTTCATTTGTTTAAGCATATAAAGTATGTTATAATTAGTTTGTGTAAAAATTTAGACTCAGGCAGAAAGAGTGGGCATATACCCGCTCTTTTCTATTTGCCAAAAAAGGAGGCCTGTATGAGTAAAATTACTGAAGAAGTAGAAACTATCATTACTCCCATTTTAGATGATTTAAACTTTGAATTAGTTGATGTTGAATATGCAAAAGAAGGCAAAGATCGTTTTTTGAGAATCTCTATTGATAAAGAAGGTGGCGTGGATTTAAATGATTGTACGCTTGCTTCTGAAAAAATAAGTGAAGCAATGGATCAAAATGATCCTATTCCTGAAATGTATTATCTTGATGTAGCTTCACCTGGAGCTGAACGTCCACTAAAAAAAGAAAAAGATTATCAAAATGCGATAGAGCAACCTATATTTGTATCTCTTTATGCGCCAATTGAAGGTGATAAAGAATGGTTAGGCATTCTGAAGTCTGTCGATGATGACACAATAACTATGGAAGTTAAAGAAAAAGCAAAGAAAAAAACAATTGAGATACCAAGAAATAAAATTGCAAAAGCACGTCACGCTGTAATGATTTAACGTGATGAGGAGGAATAATTGTGGCAAGTAATGAATTATTATTAGCAACTGAATACTTAGAAAAGGAAAAGAAAATTCCAAGAGAAGTTTTGATTGATGCAATTGAAGCAGCTTTAATTACTGCATATAAGAAAAATTATGATAGTGCTAGAAACGTCCGTGTAGAATTAAATATGGATGAAGGCACATTTAAAGTCATCGCACGTAAAGAAGTTGTAGAAGAAGTATTTGATGATCGTGAAGAAGTTGATTTAAGCACAGCTTTAGTTAAAAATCCTGCTTATGAAATAGGTGATATTTACGAAGAAGATGTCACACCTAAAGACTTTGGTCGTGTGGGCGCACAGGCTGCTAAACAAGCAGTAATGCAACGTCTAAGAGATGCTGAAAGAGAAATTTTATACTCTGAGTTTATTGATAAAGAAGAAGATATTTTAACAGGTGTGATTGATCGTGTTGATCATCGATATGTGTATGTTAATTTAGGTAGAATCGAAGCGGTTTTATCTGAAGCTGAAAGAAGTCCTAATGAGACATACATTCCAAATGAAAGAATTAAAGTCTATGTTAATAAAGTAGAGCAAACAACAAAAGGTCCACAAATTTATGTGTCAAGAAGTCATCCGGGTTTATTAAAACGTTTATTTGAACAAGAAGTTCCAGAAATTTATGATGGAACTGTTATTGTGAAATCAGTTGCACGTGAAGCAGGAGATCGTTCTAAAATTAGTGTATACTCTGAAAATCCAGATATAGATGCAGTGGGAGCTTGTGTAGGTGCAAAAGGTTCACGTGTTGAAGCGGTTGTTGAAGAATTAGGTGGAGAAAAAATCGATATTGTTCAATGGGATGAAGATCCAAACGTTTTTGTACGTAATGCTTTAAGCCCATCACAAGTTTTAGAAGTTATTGTTGATGAAGATAACCAATCTACTGTAGTGGTAGTACCTGATTATCAATTATCATTAGCTATTGGTAAACGTGGACAAAATGCGCGCTTAGCTGCCAAACTTACAGGATGGAAAATTGATATTAAATCTGAAACAGATGCTCGCGAAGCAGGGATTTATCCTGTAATTGAATCTGAAGAAAAAGCTGATGAAATAGTATTTTCTGAAGATAAAGATATTGAAATTGATGACATCAATTTAGAAGAAACAAACTTAACAACAGCTGAATTATCAGCGGAAGTTGATGAAACTTCAAATGAAGCACAAGACGCTTCAGATAATAAAGAAGAACATTAATACGTTTAAGCATATGGGGTGAGTAGTAAATGAAGAAGAAGAAAATTCCAATGCGCAAATGCATCATCACGAATGAAATGCGTCCTAAAAAAGACATGATTCGAGTAGTAATTAATAAAGAAGGCGAAATTTTCGCTGATGGTACTGGAAAACAACAAGGTAGAGGTGCATATGTTTCAAAAGATGTTAAAAGCGTAGAAGATGCTCAAAAAAATGGTGTACTCGAGAAGTACTTTAATGAAAGTCCTGAAAAATTAGATCCTGTATATAAAGAAGTAATTCGATTAATTTATAGAGAAGAGATTCCTAAATGATAAAAGAACAGATATTTAATTTTTTAGGCTTAGCGATGAGAGCTAGAAAAGTTAAAGTTGGAGAATCAGTACTCATATCTGAGATAAAAAAACGTAATATTAAACTTGTGATTTTATCTACTGATGCTTCAGATAACGCTAAAAAGAATATAAAGAATAAATGTGACACATATCATGTTCCGTTTAGAGTTTTCGGTACGAGAGTAGAATTAGGACAATCATTGGGCAAAGAAGAACGTGTAAATGTTGGCGTGACAGATTCAGGTTTTGCTAAAAAACTTATGTCGATGATTGATGAATATTGTAAGGAGTGATTATATGAGTAAAAAGAGAATTTACGAATATGCGAAAGAATTAAATGTTAAAAGTAAAGAGATTATAGATGAGTTAAAGAAAATGGACGTTGAAGTATCCAATCACATGCAAGCATTAGAAGATGGCCAAATTAAGATGCTTGATAAAAAGTTCAAATCATCACAAAATGAAGAAAATAAAAAACAAAACACTCAAAATAATCACCAAAAACAACAAAGTAAAAAAGATAATAATCAAAACAAATCTAATTCAAAGAAAAAAAACAATAAAAATAGCAAAAACAATAAAAACAACAAAAATAATAATAAAGGTAAGAATAACAAATCTGCTGCTGAACCTAAAGAAATGCCTTCAAAAATCACGTATGAGGAAGGTATTACAGTAGGAGAACTTGCTGATAAATTAAATATCGAATCATCTGGCATTATTAAAAAATTATTCTTGTTAGGTATTGTTGCTAATATTAACCAATCATTAGATGAAGAAACATTAGAACTTATCGCAGATGATTATGGTGTTGAAATTGAAAAAGAAGTTGTTGTTAATGAAGAAGACCTAACAACTTATTTTGATGATGAAGAAGACGATCCAGATGCAATTGAACGACCAGCAGTTGTAACAATTATGGGACACGTTGACCATGGTAAAACAACATTACTAGACTCAATTAGAAATACTAAAGTCACAGCAGGAGAAGCAGGCGGTATCACACAACACATTGGTGCATATCAAATTGAAAATAATGGTAAAAAAATTACTTTCTTAGATACACCTGGACATGCAGCTTTCACAACAATGCGTGCACGTGGTGCTCAAGTAACAGATATCACTATTTTAGTAGTAGCAGCAGATGATGGCGTTATGCCTCAAACAATTGAAGCAATTAACCATGCTAAAGAAGCGGATGTACCAACAATTGTTGCGGTCAACAAAGTTGATAAACCAACTGCAAATCCAGACCGAGTGATGCAAGAGTTAACTGAATATGGTTTAATTCCAGAAGATTGGGGTGGCGACACAATCTTTGTACCACTTTCAGCATTAAATGGTGATGGTATTGATGACTTATTAGAAATGATTGGTTTAGTTGCCGAAGTACAAGAATTAAAAGCTAATCCTGATAAGCAAGCAGTAGGTACTGTTATTGAAGCAGAATTAGATAAATCACGTGGACCAGCTGCGTCATTATTAGTTCAAAATGGTACGTTGCATGTAGGTGATTCAATTGTAGTTGGTAATACGTATGGTCGCGTAAGAGCTATGGTAAATGATTTGGGTCAAAGAATTAAAACAGCTGGGCCTTCTACACCGGTTGAAATTACTGGTATTAACGATGTACCTCAAGCAGGTGATCGCTTCGTTATTTTCAAAGATGAAAAACAAGCGCGTCGTATTGGTGAAGCTCGTCATGAAGCAAGTGTGATTCAACAACGTCAAGAAAGCAAAAATGTTTCATTAGACAATTTATTCGAACAAATGAAACAAGGAGAAATGAAAGATCTTAATGTCATTATTAAAGGTGATGTACAAGGTTCTGTAGAAGCTTTAGCTGCATCTCTTATGAAAATTGATGTTGAAGGCGTAAATGTTCGTATTATTCATACAGCTGTAGGAGCAATCAATGAATCAGATGTTACATTAGCTAATGCTTCAAATGGTATTATTGTTGGATTTAACGTACGTCCTGATGCAGGTGCGAAACGTGCAGCAGAAGCTGAAAATGTTGATATGCGTCTTCATAGAGTCATCTATAATGTTATAGAAGAAATTGAATCAGCGATGAAAGGTTTATTAGATCCTGAATTTGAAGAACAAGTTATCGGACAAGCTGAAGTACGTCAAACATTCAAAGTTTCAAAAGTTGGAACCATTGCTGGTAGTTACGTGACTGAAGGTAAAATCACTCGTAACGCAGGCGTACGTGTCATTCGTGATGGTATTGTTCAATTCGAAGGTGAACTTGATACGTTAAAACGATTTAAAGATGACGCTAAAGAAGTATCACAAGGTTACGAATGTGGTATTACAATTGCAAACTTTAATGACATTAAAGAAGGCGACATTATTGAAGCATTCGAAATGGTAGAAATTGAAAGATAACTAATTTGTAAGAGGCTAAAGTGTATATGATATAGGTAGGCACTTTAGCATTCTCTTCTAATCATATGTTAAATAATAAAGAGGTGACATATCCATGAGTAATATGAGAGCTGAACGTGTTGGCGAACAAATGAAAAAAGAAGTTATGGATATCATTAATAATAAAGTAAAAGATCCAAGAGTAGGATTTATTACTATTACTGACGTTGAATTAACAAATGATTTATTACAAGCCAAAGTTTTCTTAACAGTGCTTGGCAATAAGAAGGAAGTTAATGATACGTTTAAAGCTTTAGATAAAGCAAAAGGATTCATTAAATCTGAGCTAGGTTCAAGAATGAGATTACGTATAGTACCAGAGTTATTCTTTGAATATGATGAATCAATTGAATACGGTAATAAAATTGAAAAAATGATTCAAGATTTACACAAACAAGATAAATAATACTTTATCATTGTTATTAATCAGTGACATTCAATCAAATAACTTCAGAAAAAGAAGTTTAGATGCAACATATAATGGGGGTAGGACGATAACATTTACATGAATTCAGTCCTACTCCTTTTTATATGATTAATACTGATAAAATATGGATAAGACATTAAATGATTTAATAATACATAGTGAGACATAATAAACTAAAGGGTGTGAAAAAATGTACAACGGTATATTACCAGTGTATAAAGAACGTGGTTTGACCAGTCATGATGTTGTATTTAAACTTAGAAAAATCTTAAAAACTAAAAAGATAGGTCATACTGGAACATTAGATCCTGAAGTTTCAGGTGTACTACCTATCTGTATAGGGACAGCAACTAAGGTGAGCGACTATGTCATGGATATGGGAAAATCTTATCAAGCAACCATTACATTAGGTGAAAGTACGACAACTGAAGATCAAACTGGAGAAGTAATAGAAAAAGTAAATATATCATCGAATACGATTACTTCTATAGAAGTTGATCGTGTTTTAGAAGAATTTAAAGGAGTAATAGAGCAGATTCCTCCAATGTATTCCTCTGTAAAAGTAAATGGAAAAAAATTATATGAATATGCTAGAAAAGGAGAAACTATTGAACGGCCAAAACGACAAGTTAAAATTGATGAAATTGAACGAATATCTGATTTAACATTTATAGAACAAACATGTCATTTTGATATAAAAGTAACGTGTGGAAAAGGTACCTATATCAGAACGTTAGCAACAGATATTGGCAAAGCTTTAGGCTATCCTGCTCATATGTCGTTGTTAACTCGTATAAATTCGGGTGGATTTAATATAAATGAAAGTTTATCACTTGAAAAAATTTCTGAATTACATGAGCATGAAACATTACAACATTATCTATTTCCTATAGAATATGGTTTGAAAAGTTTACAATATGTAGTCATTGATGATGACACTTTAAAGTATAGAATCTTAAATGGTCAAAAACTCCTAAAAAAAGATTTTACTCTATCATTAGAAAAGCAATTTGTGTTTATTGATAAGATAAGTGAAAAAGCATTAGCCATTTATGAACATCATCCTGACAAAATTAACGAAATAAAACCTAAAAAAGTATTTAATTAAAGGAGCCTTTGATTGATATGAAAGTGATAGAAATAACACATCCAATACAAAATGAACAACTCATAAAAGAAGATGTTGCAATGGCATTTGGTTTTTTTGATGGTATGCATCGTGGTCACAGTAAAGTATTTGAAGCATTAGATATACGTGCAAAAGAAAAAAATTTAAAAAAGGCAGTAACAACATTTGATCCGCATCCATCAGTAGTATTAAATCCTGAACGTAAACGTACAGATTACTTAACGCCACTATCTGATAAATTAGAAATGATAGAACAGCATGATATTGATTATTGTATTGTTATCAATTTCTCATCACGTTTCGCTAACGTCACAGCTGAAGAGTTTATCAAAGACTATATTATTAATAATCATGTTAAAGAAGTTGTTGCAGGATTTGATTTTACATTTGGTAAATTTGGTAAAGGAAATATGGCCGTGTTAAATGAAATAGATGAATTTAATACTACAATAGTCGGTAAATTAGATTTAGATTCTGAAAAAATTTCAACAACATCAATTAGACAAGCGTTACATGAAGGCAATCTACAAAAAGCTAATGATGAATTAGGGTATTTATATCGAATTAAAGGCACAGTTGTTCAAGGAGAAAAAAGAGGTCGAACAATCGGTTTTCCAACAGCTAATGTCCAACCTAGCGATGATTATGTCCTTCCTAAAAAAGGGGTATATGCGGTAAGTATTGAAATAGGTGCCGAACACAAAATATATCGTGGGGTAGCTAACGTAGGTGTTAAGCCGACATTTCACGATCCATCTAAAGCAGAAGTGGTGATAGAAGTAAATATTTTTGATTTTGAAGAAAATATTTATGGAGAACGTGTAATCGTATATTGGCACCATTATTTAAGACCAGAGGTAAAATTTGATGGTATAGATGCTTTAGTAAGTCAAATGAATGACGATAAAGAACGTGCAAAATATCTTTTAGCAGTTGATTTTGGTGATGATGTATCGTATAATATCTAAAGTTGAGTTTTCGAAAAACTTATTACTATTGAATCCTTTATCTTGGCAGGTTGAAACTCCGACGCCTTGCTCAGATTAAGGTGTAAACAAAAATTAGGAGGAATTTAATTATGGCTATTACTCAAGAACGTAAAAATGAAATTATTAAAGAATATCGTGTACACGAAACAGATACTGGTTCACCAGAAGTACAAATCGCTGTTTTAACTGCAGAAATCTCTGCATTAAACGAACACTTACGTGAACACAAAAAAGATCACCATTCACGTCGTGGATTATTAAAAATGGTTGGTCGTCGTAGACACTTATTAAACTACTTACGTAGTAAAGATATTCAACGTTACCGTGAATTAATTAAATCATTAGGTATTCGTCGTTAATTTTAAATATATTGAAGGGAAAGCACCATTTAGATTGGTACTTTCCTTTTTTTGTATTTTTATCATAAACACTAATATAAAAATATATAAATAAATGATATGATGTAAGTATTAGATTTCAGAGAGGAGATTCATAATGTCTCAAGAAAAGAAAGTGTTCAAAACTGAATGGGCTGGAAGATCGTTAACGATTGAGACAGGTCAATTAGCGAAACAAGCTAATGGTGCAGTTTTAGTACGTTATGGTGATACTGTTGTATTATCTACAGCAGTTGCTTCTAAAGAGCCACGTGATGGTGATTTTTTCCCCTTAACAGTTAACTATGAAGAAAAAATGTATGCGGCTGGTAAAATTCCAGGTGGATTTAAAAAACGCGAAGGTCGTCCTGGAGATGAAGCGACACTTACTGCACGTTTAATTGATAGACCAATTAGACCATTATTCCCTAAAGGTTATCGACATGACGTTCAAATTATGAATACTGTATTAAGTGCGGATCCAGACTGCTCCCCAGAAATGGCAGCAATGATTGGATCGTCAATGGCATTGAGCGTGTCTGATATTCCATTCCAAGGACCAATTGCCGGTGTAAATGTAGGATATATTGATGGAAAATACGTGATTAATCCAACACTTGAACAAAAAGAAGTATCTCGTTTAGATTTAGAAGTTGCTGGTCATAAAGATGCTGTAAATATGGTTGAAGCAGGTGCGAGTGAAATTACAGAACAAGAAATGCTTGAAGCGATTTTCTTTGGTCATGAAGAGATAAAACGCTTAGTTGCTTTCCAAGAAGAAGTTGTTGAGCATATTCAACCTGTAAAAAAAGAATTTATTCCTGTTGAACGTGATGAAGAATTAGTACAACGAGTAAAATCTTTAACGGAAGAAAAAGGATTAAAAGAAACTGTATTAACATTTGACAAACAACAACGTGATGAAAATTTAGATGCACTTAAAGCAGAAATCGCTACTGAATTTGTAGACGAAGCGGATCCAGAAAATGAGTTGCTTATCGATGAAGTATATGCGATTTTAAATGATTTAGTAAAAGAAGAAGTTCGTCGATTAATTGCAGATGAAAAAATTAGACCTGATGGACGTAAACCAGATGAAATTCGTCCGCTTGAATCAGAAGTTGGTTTATTACCACGTGCACATGGTTCTGGATTGTTTACCCGTGGACAAACTCAAGTATTATCTGTACTTACTTTAGGAGCATTAGGAGACTATCAACTTATTGATGGATTAGGACCTGAAATTGAAAAACGTTTTATGCACCACTATAATTTCCCTAATTTCTCAGTAGGTGAAACGGGTCCAGTGAGAGCGCCAGGTCGTCGTGAAATTGGTCATGGTGCACTAGGTGAAAGAGCGCTTAGATATATCATTCCTGACACTACAGAGTTCCCTTACACAATTCGTATTGTGAGTGAAGTATTAGAGTCAAATGGCTCATCTTCACAAGCTTCAATTTGTGGATCAACATTAGCGTTAATGGATGCTGGTGTGCCTATTAAAGCTCCAGTAGCTGGTATTGCTATGGGTCTTGTCACTCGTGAAGATAGTTATACAATTTTAACTGATATTCAAGGTATGGAAGATGCTTTAGGTGATATGGACTTCAAAGTTGCTGGAACTAAAGAGGGAATTACTGCGATTCAAATGGATATCAAAATTGATGGTTTAACACGTGAAGTGATTGAAGAAGCTCTTGAACAAGCTCGTCAAGGTCGTTTAGCAATTATGGATCATATGTTACAAACAATCGATCAACCACGTAGTGAATTAAGTGCATATGCACCTAAGGTAGAAATTATGCATATCAAACCTGAAAAAATTCGTGATGTCATTGGTCCAGGTGGTAAAAAAATTAATGAAATTATTGACGAAACTGGCGTTAAGTTAGATATTGAACAAGATGGCACTATCTTTATTGGCGCTGTTGATCAAGAAATGATAAATAGAGCTCGAGAAATTATTAATGAAATTACCCGCGAAGCTGAAGTTGGCCAGGTATACCATGCAAAAGTTAAGCGTATTGAAAAATATGGTGCTTTTGTAGAATTATTCCCAGGTAAAGATGCTTTATTACACATTTCTCAAATTTCTAAAGATAGAATAAATAAAGTTGAAGACGTTTTAAAAATCGGTGATACGATTGAAGTTAAAATTACAGAAATTGATAAACAAGGCCGTGTAAATGCGTCTCATAAAGTTTTAGATGAATAAATGAATGAAGTTAAGGTTAGGACAAAATGAAGTCCTAACCTTCTTTATATATATAAAGAATGATTTTATGAAAGTATATATTTTTTTATTAAAGGTCTTTTACTCCTTAGTTACAACACACTTTAATAGTGTACATCCTTCGTAAATTAAATTATAATAAATTATGAGTTTATATGGACGGGAATTAATTATAGGAGGTAACATTTTGAGTTTAGTAAAGAAAAAGAATGACGATATTCGCATTATTCCACTTGGGGGCGTAGGCGAAATCGCTAAAAATATGTATATCGTCGAAGTAGACGATGAGATGTTTATGTTAGATGCAGGATTAATGTTTCCTGAAGATGAAATGTTAGGAGTAGATATTGTTATTCCTGACATCCAATATGTAGTAGAAAACAAAGATAAATTAAAAGGGATATTTTTAAGTCATGGTCATGAACATGCAATTGGTGCAGTGAGTTATATTTTAGAGCAAGTTGATGCACCAATTTATGGATCAAAACTTACTTTAGCTTTAGTTAAAGAAAGTATCAAAGAAAGAAATATAAAGAAAAAAGTACGATATTATACTGTAAATCATGATTCAGTGATGAGATTTAAAAACGTCAATATTACTTTCTTTAATACATCACATAGTATTCCAGATAGTTTAGGTATCTGTATTCATACTTCACACGGTTCAATTGTATATACAGGTGAATTTAAATTTGACCAAAGTTTACAAGGGCATTATGCTCCTGATATGAAACGCATGGCTGAAATTGGAGAAGAAGGTGTTTTTGCTTTGATTAGTGATTCAACTGAAGCAGAAAAACCTGGTTATAATACTCCAGAAAATGTCATAGAATCGCATATTTATGATGCATTTGCTAAAATAAAAGGACGCTTAATTGTTTCATGCTATGCATCGAATTTTATTAGAATTCAACAAGTATTGAATGTTGCTAGTAAATTAAATCGTAAAGTATCTTTCTTAGGAAAATCTCTTGAAAGTTCATTTAATACTGCACGCAAAATGGGATATTTTGATATTCCTAAAGATTTATTGCTTCCAATCAATGAAGTTGAAAACTATCCTAAAAATGAAGTCGTTATTATAGCAACAGGTATGGAAGGCGAACCTATTGAAGCGTTGAGTCAAATGGCCCAACATAAACATAAGATTTTAAATATTGAAGAGGGCGATTCAGTTTACTTAGCCATCACTGCTTCAGCAAATATGGAAGTTATTATAGCCAATACGTTAAATGAACTTGTTCGAGCAGGTGCACATATTATTCCAAATAATAAAAAAATTCATGCCTCTAGTCATGGTTGTATGGAAGAATTAAAAATGATGATTAATATTATGAAACCTGAATACTTTATTCCTGTTCAAGGTGAATTTAAAATGCAAATTGCGCATGCAAAATTAGCAAATGAAGCAGGCGTTGCACCTGAAAAGATTTTCCTTGTCGAAAAAGGGGATGTGATTCATTTCGATGGCTCACACATGGTATTAAATGAAAAAGTAAATTCAGGTAATATTCTCATCGATGGCATAGGTGTAGGAGACGTTGGAAATATTGTGTTAAGAGATCGTCATCTTCTTGCAGAAGATGGTATCTTTATTGCAGTAGTAACATTAGACCCTAAAAATAGACGTATAGCTGCTGGACCTGAAATTCAATCACGCGGATTCGTTTACGTACGTGAAAGTGAAGAATTAATGCAAGAAGCGGAAGATAAAGTTCGAGAAATTGTGGAAGCTGGACTACAAGAAAAACGTATAGAGTGGTCTGAAATTAAACAAAATATGCGCGACCAAATTAGCAAGCTTTTATTCGAAAGTACAAAACGTCGCCCAATGATTATTCCAGTTATTTCTGAAATTTAAAAGATATACATTTAATAAAGAGGTCGGGACAATATCACTTTTATAAAATAATTAAAAATATAAACGTTTATCATTCTTATTTATAGATTCATTGATGTATTAAATTGAAAGTATATAAAAGATAAGACATTTACCCTAACTTTTATAGTGAACTCTATAATTTTAAAAGATGATTTGACTCATTTATTTTTAATTATTTAAAAATGGGCTTAAGAGTCTATGTGATACATATTGTCTCAACCTCTTTCATACTTTTAACTCTAAAACATAACTTACATTTTTTTATATTTTTGAAAATGTCATTATTATAATTAAAAATAAAAGAAGGTGTAACATTTGCCACGAACTAAGAAAAAAACAACGACTAGAAAAACCAATTCAAAGACGAAAACGAAAGCACGCCAAACTAAAAAGAAAAAGCAACAAAAAACAGATAGTTCTATAAGGTATATTATTGCTATTGTAATTGTGATTATATCTATTTTAGGAATATTTCAATTAGGGCTTGTTGGTAGAATGATTGATAGCTTTTTCAATTATTTATTTGGCGCAAGTCGTTACCTTACATATATTTTAGTAAGTTTAATTACGATTTATATTGCAATGCAAAGACATTTTCCAAAAACACGTCGTACATTCGGTCTCATTTTATTACAATTTGTATTACTGATTGTTTCTCAACTCATTTATTATTTTTCTAAAGGAGAAGTTGCGAAAAGAGAACCGGTATTGTCTTACGTCTATAAATCTTATGAACATACTCATTTTCCAAATTTCGGTGGAGGTATTATAGGCTTTTATTTATTAAAATTATTTGTACCTTTAATCTCTATTGCTGGGATTATCATTGTGACTTTGATTTTACTGATATCGAGCTTTATCCTATTACTAAAATTACATCATAGAGATGTGGCGAGAAACACAATTGATTATTTTAAACGTTCTACTCAGAGTGCCTCATCTACTTTAAAAGAAAAAAGAGAAGCAAATAAAATTAGAAGAGAAGAACGATTACGTGAAAAAGAAGAACAGCGTCAAGCATTGGCACACCAAAGAGAATTAGAAGAACAACAAAGGAAAGATGAAGTCATGAAAGATGTGAGTGACTTCCCAGAAGTGAAACAGCAACATGAAGATATTCCTATATATAGCCATCATGCAGCAACGGATGAAGAAAAAGTACGATCTAAACGTAAAAAACGTCAATTTGACATAGACCATCAAGATAAAGAACCTACGCATGTGTCTGCGTCAAATTCTATGAAAAAAGATAAAATAAAACACGTTTCTAATGATGACGATACGAATAATAGTTCGATCATAGAAGCAGGAGAAGTTGGCAATGTAGCCTATCACATTCCTCCTTTATCATTACTTAAACAGCCAACAAAACAAACGACAACTTCAAGAGCTGAAGTACAACGTAAAGGTCAAATATTAGAATCAACCATGAAAAATTTTGGAGTTAATGCTAAAGTGACTCAAATTAAAATTGGACCGGCTGTCACTCAATATGAAGTTCAACCAGCTCAAGGTGTTAAAGTAAATAAAATCGTTAATTTACATAATGATATAGCTTTAGCACTTGCTGCGAAGGACATTCGTATTGAAGCGCCTATACCTGGACGTTCAGCTGTAGGCATTGAGGTTCCAAATGATAAAATTTCTTTAGTTACGCTAAAAGAAGTTTTAGAATCTAAGTTTCCAGCAAAAAATAAATTAGAAGTCGGTTTAGGACGAGACATCTCCGGAGAACCAATGACTATTGAATTGAATGAAACACCTCACTTATTAGTGGCTGGTTCTACAGGTAGTGGTAAGTCAGTATGTATCAACGGTATTATTACGAGCATTTTATTAAACGCTAAGCCACACGAGGTAAAATTAATGTTAATTGATCCTAAAATGGTAGAATTAAATGTATATAATGGTGTTCCACATTTATTAATACCTGTAGTAACAAATCCTCATAAAGCATCACAGGCATTAGAGAAAATTGTAGCTGAAATGGAACGTCGTTACGATTTATTTCAACATTCGTCTACTAGAAACATTGAAGGATACAATCAATTTATAAGACGTCAAAATGAAGAACTTGATGAAAAGCAATCAGAACTTCCTTATATCGTTGTCATTGTTGATGAATTAGCAGATTTAATGATGGTGGCAGGAAAAGAAGTTGAAAATGCAATACAGCGTATCACACAAATGGCCCGTGCAGCCGGTATACATTTAATTGTAGCAACACAACGTCCTTCTGTAGATGTTATCACGGGGATTATTAAAAATAATATCCCTTCAAGAATTGCATTTGCTGTAAGTTCACAAACAGACTCTAGAACAATCATAGGCTCTGGAGGAGCAGAGAAATTATTAGGCAAAGGCGACATGCTTTATGTTGGTAATGGTGAATCCACACAGACACGTGTTCAAGGTGCATTTTTAAGTGATCAAGAAGTACAAGAAGTTGTAAATTATGTAGTTGAACAACAAAAAGCAAATTACGTAAAAGAAATGGAACCTGATGCTCCTGTAGAGAAATCAGAAATGAAAAGTGAAGATGCACTATATGATGATGCATACGCTTTTGTAATTGAGAAACAAAAAGCAAGTACGTCGCTTTTACAAAGACAATTCAGAATTGGATATAATCGTGCATCAAGATTAATGGACGATTTAGAGAGAAATAATGTTATTGGTCCACAAAAAGGCAGTAAACCAAGACAAGTTTTAATAGATTTTGAGAATGAAGAGGTGTGAGTATGACTGAATTGAACTCAGTTTTTAAAGTAAAAGAATATATTTTTAAAAAAATAAAAAATCATTCTTTAAAACCTGGTGATAAACTTCCTAGCAATTTATCTATTGCTAGAGAAGTTAACGTTAAAACAGATGATGTCTATGAAGCGATTGGAGAACTTATTATTGAACAAGTTTTAACTGATAATTTTGAAGAAGGAACAAGTATAAAGGCTCTACAGCCCTTTTATTATCCTTTAAATAAATTATTTAGTATTAGTGAAATGATTAAAAAAGCGGGATATGAAGCAAGTACAGAATATTTGAGTTTAGAGCAGCAACCCGCTTCTTTATTAGATGCAAAAATGTTAGATATTGAAGATAAGCAGCCTATAACAATTATTGAAAGACTACGTACTGCGAATCATCATCCAGTTATTTATTGTTTAGATAAGATTGCTGAACATCATTTAACTTGTACCGAATATCAAGAAAGTGATGGATCGATGCTTAATGCAATTGAACTTAATACTGGGCATAAGGTAGCTTCTGCTGAAACTGAAATTGAAGCAATCAGTTATGAACCTCATATTTCTAGCATATTGAATGCTGAACCACATGAGGGATTAATGTTATTAAAGGTTGTCCATTATGATGAAATGGGTAAACCTATTTTATACTCATTAAATTATATAAAAAGTAGCCTAGTGAAGTTTAAATTAACACGCACAAAAATTTAATAACAGGTAAAGGAGTGATTGATTATTTTGAAACAATATACTAATCATCAAATACATATTGATATTCTTCCAACTGAGAAATTTAAAACAACGATGATCACATTTAAATTTATGGCACCACTTGATTACGAAACAATTACTGCTCGTTCATTACTAAGTAAAGTATTGGTTCGTGCCACAAAAAAATGGCCAACAGATAAATCATTTAATAAACAATTATCAGAGCTTTATGGAGCTTATATTAATAGCTTTGTTTCTAAATTTAAAGATAAACATGTCATTACTATTTCTTTAGAAATTGTAAATGAACGTTATCTTAAAGATACTACACCATTATTTGAAAAAGGTTTGAATTTATTAAAAGAAGTCATCATGAATCCACTTGTTGAGAATAATTCATTCAACTCTACATTTGTTACTCAAGAAAAATCATTATTACATAAAAAAATAGAAGCGATGATTGACAATAAAGCGCAATATTCATTTATTAATTTATTAAAATATATGTTCAAAAATGAAGCTTATCGTTATTTAGCTATAGGTCAAATAGAAAATATTGCGCGTATTACAAATGAAAGTTTGTATGATACATATAAATCTATGATAAATAATGACATGTGTTCAGTGTATGTAGTGGGAAATGTAAATGAAAAAGAAGTTACATCACTCATAGAAAATTCATTTAGTCTTAGCTCAACGACGTTTGACTTTAATCATAATGTAAATACTGACTGTACCGACCAATCTACTGAAACAATCATTGAAAAAGATACCGTTGACCAAGCTAAATTAAATTTAGGTTATCGTTTTCCAACTCATTATGGAAACGAAGATTACTATGCACTTGTCGTATTAAATACTATGTTTGGCGGTGATCCTTCTTCAGTACTATTTAATGAAGTACGTGAAAAACAAAGTCTAGCTTATTCTATTCATTCGCAATTAGATGGAAAAAATGGCTATTTATTTGTATTAAGTGGTGTATCTGTTGAAAAATACGATATTGCAAAAACTACAATTATTGAAGAATTCGAGAAGTTTAAAGTAGGAGATTTCTCTGAAGAAAAATTAGCATTAGCTAAAAAAATTATCATTTCACAACGACAAGAAATTGCAGATAGACCTAAAGGTATTATTGAAGTCATGCAAAATCAACTACTTTTAAATCAGCCTCAATCAGATAAAGAATACATGGAATTAATTAATAAAGTGACTAAAGAAGATGTCGTTAAAATGGCAAATCAAGCCTATTTAGATACGATATATGTATTAACGAAGGGAGGTCAATCATAGTGCAAGAACAATATTATGAATTAATTGATGAACGCGTCTATAAACATGAACTAAATAATGGATTACGCTTATTTGTAATTCCTAAAAAAGGATTTCAAAAAACATATGTGACCTATACAACTCAATTCGGTTCGTTGGATAATACATTTAAACCTCATCATAAAGATCAATATGTGACTGTACCAGATGGAGTAGCACATTTTTTAGAGCATAAGTTATTTGAAAAAGACGATGATGAAGATTTATTTACTGCTTTTGCCAATGATAATGCTCAAGTCAATGCATTTACAAGTTTTGATCGTACGAGTTATTTGTTTAGTGCAACTGATCAAGTTGAACGAAATATTCTACGTTTACTTGATATGGTGGAAACACCCTATTTTTCAAAAGAAACAGTAGACAAAGAAAAAGGGATTATTGCTGAAGAAATTAAAATGTATCAAGAACAACCAGGATATAAAATTATGTTCAATACATTACGCGCAATGTATCATCATCATCCAATTAAAGTAGATATTGCAGGTAGTGTTGAGAGTATTTATAGTATCACTAAAGATGATTTATACTTATGTTATGAAACGTTTTATCATCCATCCAATATGGTATTATTTGTCGTAGGAGATGTGGATCCTAAACGTATTTGTAATGTTATTGAAGAACATGAAAATCGTCGTCATAAAACAAATCAACCTTCTATTCAAAGAGGAGCAATAAAAGAACCAAATGAAGTAGTTCAATCATTTGTATCTGAAAAAATGAAATTACAGTCTCCACGTTTAATGCTAGGGTTTAAAAATGAACCTTTGGATGAAGCCCCTGAGAAATATGTTCAAAGAGATTTAGAAATGACTTTATTTTTTGAACTCGTATTCGGTGAAGAAACAGATTTCTATCAATCTCTTCTTAATGATGATTTAATTGATGATTCATTTGGATATCAATTTGTTCTTGAACCTACTTATAGTTTCTCAATTATTACAAGTGCTACTCATGAACCGGATCAATTAAAGGATAGGTTACTTACTGAATTAAAGAAATATAGAGGAAACTTAAAAGATTCAGAAGCATTTGAATTATTGAAGAAGCAGTTTATTGGTGAATTTATCTCTAGTTTGAATTCCCCAGAATATATTGCAAATCAATATGCAAAATTATATTTTGAGGGTGTAAGTGTATTTGATATGTTAGATATTGTAGAAAATATTACTTTAGATAGTATTAATGAAACTGCCAAACAATATCTAAATATTGACCGTCTTGTTGATAGTCGCTTGGAGATAGATTAAATATGAAGGCATTAGTATTTGGTGGTTCTGGTAGTATTGGTAGTGCGATTGTAGATCGTTTATTAAAAGAGGGATATGAAGTAGTACTTCAATATTATCAATCTGATATCTCATCCTTAGAAAAAAAGTATAAAGGTGAAGCCGTAGAATTCATTCAAATGGATTTGACTCATGATATTGATTTAAATGATATATTTAGTCATATAAAACAGTTAGACTGTTTAATTTATAGTAGTGGTACATCATTATATGGCATGCTACAAGATATGAAAGATAAAGAGATAGATGAATGTTATCATATTCATGTCAAACAGTTGATTCGATGCTGTCGATATTTCATAGACCTATTGAGAAAAAGTACAAATGGTAGAATTATTGTTATCTCATCAATTTGGGGCGAGACGGGAGCAAGTATGGAAACTATTTATTCAGCAATGAAAAGTGCTCAAATTGGATTTGTAAAGGCCCTCAGTCAAGAGCTAGCATTGACGAATGTCACTGTGAATGCTATAGCACCTGGTTTTGTTTCAGGACGTATGGCTAAAGCATTCAGTGATGAAGACAAAGCAGTTATCTTATCTGAACTACCACAACAAAGAATGATAGCTCCACAAGAAGTAGCACATGTGTGTGCTTATTTATGCCATCCTAATGCTAAGAGTATTACAGGAACAGTCCAAAAGGTTAATGGTGGTTGGTATATTTAAAAAGTATCCTAAATTTTAAATGCAGATTTGACGATTCGTTTTTTATAATCAATGATATAATAAATTTAATTATATAAGGGGAATATTTCAAATTGTATTTAAACAAGGGGTTGGTTAGATGACTGTTGCTAAAAAAAAGGAATGGTATTTAGAATACGAGATAATTGTTAATCGGGCTGGACTTTTAGGCGACGTATCGAGTTTACTTGGTATGTTAGGAATTAGTATTATTACTATAAATGGTGTTGATCAAGGGCGTCGTGGATTACTTATTAAGACAGATAGTCTTGAAAAAGTCACACGTTTTGAAAATATCATTCATGAATTGAAAGAAATAGAAATAACAAAGTTAAGAATTCCAGAGTTACGTGATCGTTTAGCAGTGCGTCATGGTCGCTATATTGAACAAGATGCTGGTGACAAAAAAACATTTCGTTTTGAACGTGAAGATTTAGGTTTACTTGTCGACTTTTTAGCAGAATTATTTAAAGAAGATGGTCATAAATTAATAGGTATTAGAGGGATGCCTCGTGTTGGAAAAACAGAATCGATTGTCGCAGGTAGTGTCTGTGCGCATAAACGATGGCTATTTATAAGTTCAACATTAATTAAACAGACAGTTCGTAGTTCTCTTATAAAAGGTGAATATGATGCTAATCATGTTTATATTATTGATGGTGCGGTAACTGCTAGAGAAACAAATCCTAAACATCAACAGTTAGTTGAAGAAGTGATGACTTTACCGTCAATAAAAGTAGTTGAGCATCCAGATTTATTTATAGAAACAAATCAATATAGCATCGATGATTTTGATTATATTATCGAGCTACGTGAACATGAGAATCAAAAAATTGAATATGATCACATGAAACAACAAGTTAAACAACAAGCAATTAAAAGCAAAAACACATTAGATTTTGGAGAAGATGTGTTTGGCGGTGGCTTCGGTTTTTTTGAGTAATGAAGGTGGAGGCGTCAAAAGTGAAAACAATTGGTGAAACCTTAAAAGGTAGAAGAGAAAGATTAGGAATGACATTAACAGAATTAGAACAACGTACACAATTAAAGCGAGAAACGTTAAAATATATTGAAGAGAATAAATTTGATCAACTTGCCAAAGTGGATTACGCTGAAGGTTTTATTAGACGTTATGCAAGTGTAGTTAATATGGATGTAAATCAACTCATTAAAGTGCATCATGAAGAAATTCCTAATCAACATAATCAACTCGATACACTTTTACATCATTATCGACACAACGAAGTGCCCGAATATCGTACTAAAAATAAAGAACCTATTCAATTATTGATTATGATTAGTATTGTTATAATTATTACTTTTATTATGTGGGTATTAGCAGTATTATTAATATAATATACATATAAATTAAGAAATGAGGTATTAAAATGAATATACCTAACCAGATTACAGTTTTTAGAGTGATTTTGATTCCAGTATTTATATTATTTGCTCTAGTAAACTTTGGTTTTGGAAGTGTATCTGTATTAGGTGGATATGACATAAGAATAGAACAACTTATTGCTGCTATTATTTTTATTGTAGCTTCTTTAAGTGATTTTTTAGATGGTTATTTAGCAAGAAAATGGCAACTTGTGACAAATATGGGTAAGTTTTTAGATCCATTAGCGGATAAATTATTAGTTTCTAGTGCTCTTATTGTTATGGTTCAATTAGGGCTAACTAATTCAGTTGTAGCAATTATTATCATTGCTCGTGAGTTTGCGGTTACAGGTTTACGTTTACTTCAAATTGAACAAGGATTTGTGAGTGCAGCAGGCCAATTAGGTAAAATTAAAACAGCTGTTACAATGGTAGCAATTATTTGGATTTTACTTGGTGATTTATTCTCAAACTGGATTGGATTCCAATTAGGACAAGTATTATTATACATTGGCGTATTCTTTACAATATTATCAGGAATTGAATATTTCTATAAAGGTAGAGATGTGTTTAAGCAATAAAAGTATAATCAAATAAAGTGAAATGTAATGAGAGTCGCATAAAATGACTCTCATTTTTTTGAGTTATTTTTTAGATTATATAATAGATTAAGTATAAAATATGAATTAAGACTATATAAGGGAGAGGGACATATGAATATATCTATCATAGCAGTAGGTTCAGAATTATTATTAGGTCAAATAGCAAATACAAATGGCCAATATTTATCAAAACTTTTCAATCAAATTGGAAAGAATATAGTTGAACATACAGTTATCGGTGATAATCCTGATCGTTTAGAATTTATTATTAGAGAAGGACTAAAAAGATTTGACACATTAGTGCTCACTGGTGGATTGGGCCCAACTAAAGACGATTTAACTAAACAGACAGTAGCAAAAGTATTAAATAAAAACTTAGTGACTAATGAAGAAGCATTAAATTATATTGAAGATTTTTTCAAAGAACAAGGGCAAGAAATGACACCTAATAATAAACAACAAGCACTTGTAGTAGAGGGAGCGAAAGTATTAAAAAATCATTATGGTATGGCTCCAGGTATGTTTATTGAAATGGATAATAAAAAAGTAATTCTGTTACCTGGTCCTCCGAGTGAAATGCAACCTATGGCTAAAAATGAGTTGCTTCCATTACTTATAGATAATGACAATACTATTTTTTCAGAGCAACTGAGATTTGCAGGAATTGGAGAATCGAAAGTTGAAACAGAACTTATGGATTTAATTGAAAAACAAACTAATCCTACGATAGCTCCGTTAGCAGGGAAACATGAAGTATATATTAGATTAACAGCAAATGCTTCTACACAAAGTGAATGTAAAACATTGATTCAACCTATAAAAGAAGAAATACTAGAACGAATTGGTCAATTTTATTATGGTTCAGATGACACATTGTTAGAACAATCTGTAATGGAACAAATGAATTCTACAGTAAGTATATATGACGGGGTAACGGATGGAGCGATTTATACTCGTTTAAAACGCTTTGATAAACAAAATATATTAAAAGGAATATTACCAGATAATGATATATTTTTAAATCATCATTCAAGTATTGAAATGCAATTAAGAGACGCCTCTTCATATGTAAAAGATTTATATAAAACTGAAATGGGTATAGCAATATTACATGAGAAAGAGGAAGTTTATCTAGCAATTAATACAAAAGATGATTTTAAAATGACTACATTTAAGATAACACAATCAAGAAATATACTGCCCAACAGAAGTCAAAATTATGTATTAATAAGATTATTAAATTGGCACTAAAATGTACTTAAATTAAAAAATGGTTATAATTTTCGGGCACATTTGTTCGATTTTGTATTCATTGTTCTTTTTTATACGAACAAATATTCGCAAAATACTTGTGTTTGAATATGGTTAAGAGTATAATATATATATAATATTAAATAGATAACTATCTCATATAGGAGGTTTCGCTTTGGATAATGATCGTCAAAAAGCTTTAGATACAGTTATAAAAAATATGGAAAAATCCTTTGGTAAGGGTGCAGTAATGAAATTAGGCGATAATAAAGGTCGTCGTGTATCTAGTGTATCAAGTGGTTCAGTTACTTTAGATAATGCACTAGGTGTAGGTGGTTATCCTAAAGGAAGAATTATTGAAATATATGGTCCTGAAAGTTCCGGTAAAACAACAGTAGCACTTCATGCCATTGCTGAAGTACAAAAAAATGGAGGCGTTGCTGCGTTTATCGATGCTGAACATGCACTTGATCCAGTATATGCTGAAGCATTAGGTGTTGATATAGATAATTTATATCTTTCTCAACCCGACCATGGTGAACAAGGTTTAGAAATAGCAGAAGCTTTCGTAAGAAGTGGAGCAGTTGACATTGTTGTTGTAGACTCAGTTGCTGCTTTGACTCCTAAAGCTGAAATTGAAGGTGAAATGGGAGATACACATGTTGGTCTTCAAGCACGTTTAATGTCTCAGGCTTTGCGTAAACTTTCAGGTGCAATTTCAAAATCAAATACTACAGCTATATTTATTAACCAAATTCGTGAAAAAGTTGGAGTAATGTTTGGTAATCCAGAAACTACACCAGGTGGTAGAGCATTAAAATTCTATAGCTCAGTACGTTTAGAAGTGCGTCGTGCAGAACAATTAAAACAAGGTCAAGATATTGTAGGTAACAGAACTAAAATTAAAGTTGTTAAAAATAAAGTAGCACCACCATTTAGAATTGCTGAAGTAGATATCATGTATGGTCAAGGTATTTCAAAAGAGGGCGAATTAATTGACTTAGGTGTAGAAAATGATATTGTCGATAAATCTGGTGCTTGGTACTCATATAATGGTGAGAGAATGGGTCAAGGTAAGGAAAATGTTAAAACATATCTTAAAGAAAACCCTCAAATTAAAGATGAAATCGATCGCAAATTACGTGAAAAATTAGGCATTTTCGATGGTGATGTTGAAGAAAATGAAGATAAATCATCACAAACATTATTCGATGAAGAATAATGTTAAATTTTTAATGCTTTAACTAGAATATACTTAAAAATATTAAAATTATTTTGTGTGAGAGTGAATGATGAGTTCGAAATGAATTCAATGTCACTCTCTTTCTTTTATAAGTATGTGTAGTGAAATTGAAGTGAAATTTCATATCTTGACACTACTGAGTACATAAACGTACAATTAATATGTATATTATTTATACAATTTATAAAAAATCATAGAGATTTTAATATACAAGCAAATACCTAGAAAAAGGAGGTGTTTATGTGAATTTATTAGACCTCCTACTCATTTTGCTGGGGATTATTCTAGGGGTTGTTGTAGGGTATTTTTTAGCCCGAAATATATTACATCAAAAGCAAATTCAAGCTAGACAAACTGCTAATGATATTATCAAACAAGGACAAAAAGAAGCAGATAATATCAAAAAAGAGAAATTATTAGAGGCAAAAGAAGAAAATCAAATCATTAGAGAACAAGTTGAAACAGAGCTACGTGAAAGACGTAGTGAGCTTCAAAGACAAGAAGCCCGAAATCTTCAAAAAGAGGAAAATTTAGATCGTAAATCAGAATTATTGGATAAAAAAGATGAGATTTTAGATCAAAAAGAATCCAAAATTGAAGAAAGACAACAACAAGTAGATGCAAAAGAGAGTAGTGTTCAGACGTTAATAATGAAGCATGAACAAGAATTAGAACGCATCTCCGGTCTCACTCAAGAGGAAGCAGTTAATGAACAACTTCATAGAGTGGAAGAAGAACTGTCACAAGATATTGCAGTGCTTGTTAAGGAAAAAGAAAGAGAAGCTAAAGAAAAAGTTAACAAATCAGCAAAAGAATTGTTAGCTACTACTGTACAAAGATTAGCTGCTGATCATACAACGGAATCTACTGTTTCAGTAGTTAATTTACCAAATGATGAGATGAAAGGTCGAATTATTGGTAGAGAAGGTAGAAATATTCGTACTTTAGAAACGTTAACAGGTATCGACTTGATTATTGATGATACTCCTGAAGCAGTGATTTTATCTGGATTTGATCCAATTAGACGTGAAATCGCTAGGACTGCATTAGTGAATTTGGTCTCTGATGGAAGAATTCATCCAGGTCGTATCGAAGAAATGGTAGATAAAGCTAGAAAAGAAGTAGATGACATCATTAGAGATGCAGGTGAACAAGCAACATTTGAAATCAATGTTCACAATATGCATCCAGATTTAGTGAAAATTTTAGGCCGTTTAAACTATAGAACAAGTTACGGCCAAAATGTCTTAAAACATTCTATGGAAGTCGCACATCTTTCTGGAATGTTAGCTGCTGAATTAGGCGAGGATGTTAGTTTAGCAAAAAGAGCTGGATTACTACATGATGTAGGTAAAGCAATTGATCATGAAGTTGAAGGTAGCCATGTTGAAATTGGTGTTGAATTAGCTAAAAAATACGGTGAAGTTGAAACTGTTATTAATGCGATTCATTCACATCATGGAGATGTTGAACCAACATCTATAATTTCAATTCTAGTAGCTGCTGCAGATGCATTATCGGCCGCGCGTCCAGGAGCACGTAAAGAAACACTTGAAAATTATATTCGTAGATTAGAACGCTTAGAAACTCTTTCAGAAAGTTATGAAGGTGTTGAAAAAGCGTTCGCAATTCAAGCTGGTAGAGAGATTAGAGTTATTGTTTCTCCTGAAGAAATAGATGATTTAAAATCTTACCGATTAGCTAGAGATATAAAAAATCAAATTGAAGAAGAATTACAATATCCAGGACATATTAAAGTGACAGTTGTTAGAGAGACTAGAGCAGTAGAGTATGCGAAGTAATTTTTAAAATTAAATAGGGACTCACTGAGTACTAAAAAACCTGAGACATGTTTAAAATGTCTCAGGTTTTTCATTATTTAAGTTGTAAATCAGTTTTTTTGATTTCAGAAAGAATTTCAGCTGTATCATAACAATTTGTAGCAATATTAGAATATCTTTCTGCTAAACGGTATGCGTTAATATATAATTCTAAGCTTTCTTTGGCCATATCTTCTGCATCTTCTGATTTTGATGGGTTTGCTTTTACAACTAGTTCTGCAAATTTTTCTGGATCGATATTAATAGACATTTAATTATACAACTCCTAAATTTTTATAATATTATAATAACATATGCTGTATGCATGCTAAAGTTAAGACTGTGTAATTTTAAAAAATATGAAACTCTACCTTTAATTATATAGTTATTTCAATTACACTATATTGTGAGAGGATGAACATTAATGCGAATTTTATTTATTGGAGATATCGTAGGAAAAGTAGGGAGAAATACCATTGCTGAATATTTGCCTAAATTAAAGCAAGCTTATAAGCCTACGTTGAGCATTGTTAATGCAGAAAATGCTGCTCATGGAAAAGGTTTAACTGAAAAATTATATAAACAATTGCTTAGAGATGGCGTGGATTTTATGACAATGGGTAATCATACTTATGGTCAAAGAGAAATTTATGACTTTATTGATGATGCTAAAAGAATGATAAGACCTGCTAATTTTCCGAGTGAAGCGCCAGGTGTTGGTATGCGTTTTATTCAGGTTAATGATATTAAAGTTGCCATCATTAACTTGCAAGGACGCTCATTTATGCAAGATATTGATGATCCATTTAAAAAAGCAGATCAATTGATTGAAGAAGCTAAAAAAGAAACTAATTATATTTTTGTAGATTTTCATGCAGAAACTACTTCAGAGAAAAATGCAATGGGTTGGTATTTAGATGGAAGAGTCAGCGCTGTTGTAGGCACACATACTCATATTCAAACATCTGATGAGCGTATTTTGCCCAATGGTACAGGCTATATTACAGATGTAGGTATGACTGGTTATTATGATGGAATACTAGGGATTAATCGCGAGGAAGTTATTAAGCGTTTTATTACAAGTTTGCCACAACGACATGTAGTGCCTGATAATGGTAGAAGTGTACTTTCAGGTGTTATTATAGATTTAGATAAAAATGGAAGAACCAAACTCATAGAACGCATTTTAATCAATGAGGATCATCCTTTTGATAAATAGTGTATAGTCCATTAGTATGAATTTAAATAAAAGCCACTGTTGACATAGTAAGACGGTGGTTATTTTTGTTATGATTTAGTATGAATTAATTCCACAGGAGGCTAATGATATGAAACCACAAATATCATGGAAAGTGGGCGGACAACAAGGTGAAGGTATTGAGTCAACTGGAGAAATATTTGCTACTGCAATGAATCGAAAAGGTTATTATTTATATGGATATCGACATTTCTCAAGCCGAATTAAAGGCGGTCATACAAATAATAAAATAAGAGTCTCAACTTCTCCAGTTCATGCAATTAGTGATGATTTAGATATTTTAGTTGCATTTGATCAAGAGACAATTGAATTAAATCATCATGAAATGAGAGAAGATAGTATTATTATTGCAGATGCTAAAGCTAAACCTTCTAAACCAGAACATTGTCGCGCTCAACTGATTGAATTACCGTTAACATTAACAGCTAAAGAATTAGGTACTGCACTGATGAAAAATATGGTAGCGATTGGTGCAACTTGCGCAGTAATGAAATTAGATACAACAACTTTCAAAACGTTAATTACAAATATGTTTACTAAAAAAGGTCAAAAAGTTGTTGAAATGAATATAGAAGCGCTTCATCAGGGTTATGAGTTGATGAAGGATAAATTAGATACAGTAAATGGTGATTATTTACTAGAAGATAGTGAGGGTACACCACATTTATACATGATTGGTAACGATGCAATTGGATTAGGCGCGATTTCGGCTGGTTCAAGATTTATGGCAGCTTATCCAATTACGCCCGCTTCAGAAATTATGGAGTATATGATTGCAAATGTTCCAAAAGTAGGAGGAACTGTAGTACAAACTGAAGATGAAATTGCTGCAGCGAATATGGCAATTGGTGCGAACTATGCAGGAGTTAGAGCATTTACTGCGAGTGCGGGACCAGGTTTATCTTTAATGATGGAAGCCATTGGTTTATCAGGTATGACTGAAACACCACTAGTTATTGTTAATACGCAACGTGGAGGCCCTTCAACTGGATTACCTACAAAACAAGAACAGTCAGATTTAATGCAAATGATATATGGAACACATGGAGATATTCCTAAGATAGTAGTAGCACCAACTGATGCTGAAGATGCTTTTTATTTAACTATGGAAGCTTTTAATTTAGCTGAAGAATATCAATGTCCAGTTATCGTATTAAGCGATTTGCAATTGTCATTAGGTAAACAAACAGTAAAACAACTCGATTACAATAGAATTCAAATTAAACGTGGAGAGCTTATTCAATCAGATATTGAACGTGATGAAGGTGATAGATCATACTTTAAACGTTATGCACTTACAACATCTGGAATTTCACAACGTCCAATCCCTGGTGTTAAAGGTGGTATTCACCATGTTACTGGTGTTGAACATAATCAAGAAGGTAAGCCAAGTGAAGCTGCTGACAACAGACGTGAACAAATGGAAAAACGTATGAGTAAAACTGCGAACTTACTTATTGAAACACCTGTTGATTATGATGAGAAACATGAGAAAGCAGATATTTTATATATTGGATTTATTTCAAGTAAAGGTGCAATTGAAGAAGGAAGTAAACGATTAAATAATAATGGTATTAAAGTTAATACGATGCAAATTCGCCAACTTCACCCATTACCAAAAGATATTATTCAACAAGCTATTGATAAAGCTTCAAGCGTCATAGTAGCTGAGCATAACTATCAAGGCCAATTATCAAATATCTTAAAAATGAATACTGCCATTCAAGACAAATTAGTTAATCAAACTAAATATGATGGTACACCTTTTTTACCACATGAAATAGAAGAAAAAGGACTTTCAGTAGCTAAAGATATGAAGGAGATGATGTAATTGGCTACATTTAAAGATTTTAGAAACAGTGTGAAGCCAAACTGGTGCCCAGGGTGTGGAGACTTTTCAGTACAAGCTGCAATCCAAAAAGCGGCAGCAAATTTAGGTTTAGAACCTGAAGAAGTGGCATTAATTACTGGAATAGGTTGTTCAGGTCGTTTATCAGGTTATATTAACTCTTATGGGGTACATGGTATTCATGGTCGTGCATTACCTCTTGCACAGGGAGTGAAAATGGCTAATAAAGACTTAACAGTCATTGCTTCAGGTGGCGACGGAGATGGTTATGCGATTGGCATGGGTCATACAATTCATGCATTACGTCGCAATATGAATATTACTTATATTGTTATGGATAACCAAATTTATGGCCTAACTAAAGGTCAAACGTCCCCATCTTCTGCTGTTGGATTTGTAACTAAATCAACACCTAAAGGAAATATAGAAAAAAATGTTGCGCCATTAGAATTAGCACTATCATCAGGTGCTACATTTGTAGCACAAGGTTTTTCAAGTGATATTAAAGCATTGACGAAATTAATTGAAGATGCAATTAATCATGATGGTTTTTCATTTGTAAATGTGTTTTCTCCATGTGTAACATATAATAAAGTGAATACGTATGATTGGTTTAAAGAACACTTAACTAGTATAGAAGATATTGAAAATTATGATCCAACAGATAAACAATTAGCGATGAAAACTGTATTAGAACATGAATCACTAGTTAAAGGTATTGTATATCAAGACACAACAACACCTTCATATGAATCACAAATTGAAGAATTAGATGAAAGTGCATTAACTAAAAGAGATATCCATCTTTCTGAACAAGAGTTTAATGACTTAACTGCTCAATTTGTATAATTTTTTTAAAGGCATTCTTGAAAGTATCATATGACTTCAAGAATGTCTTTTAATTTAAGTTTAAATTTATAAAAATCTTGTTAAACTTCATTTATTTATTTTTATTAGGGAAGAAAATAATATAGTAAATAAAAGGAGTGGGGATGTTGGACAAATTTAAATCAATGCAAGAATTGGAAAAAGAAACGATAGAAAATGAAGACTGGAAAATAATAACTAGAAATCGAAATAGTAGTGTTTCAATATTAGCAATTCATGGTGGAGGCATTGAACCTGCTACAACTGAATTAGCAAGTATAATTGCTGATGAAGGAGGATATAATTACTTTATTTTCGAAGGTTTACGTAGTAAAGGAAATAAAGAATTGCACGTAACTTCTACACGTTATGATAATAAAGATGCAATGAATCTGGTAACTGAAAGTAACCAAGCTATTGCTATTCATGGTTGTGAAGGGAACGAGAGCATTGCTTATGTTGGTGGAAAAGATGAACGTCTAAAATCACTCATCAAAGAACAATTAAATCATATTGGTATAAAAGCAAAAGAAGCACCAAGTCATATTTCAGGTCAACAGGATAATAATATTGTTAATTGTACAACTAGAGGTAGAGGTGTACAAATTGAGTTAACTACCTCATTACGTAAGGCTTTTTTCAAAAATAATAAAATAAATCGAAAAAGTAGAGAAAATCAGTCAAATTGGGATAAATTAATGTACGACTTTGCAAAAGCCATAAAATCTGCAATAGAAAATATAGAATAACTCAGATTTATAAAGATAATCATGATAAAATAAAATTATAAATAAATCATAGAGGTGAAATTTATGCAAGATACGTTAATGAGTGTACAAATAGTTCCTAAAACACCTAATAATGATGATGTTATTCCTTATGTAGATGAAGCTATTAAAATTATCGATCAGTCGGGGCTACATTACAGAGTAGGTCCTCTTGAAACGACTGTCCAAGGTGATATGAGTGAATGCTTAATTTTAATTCAAAAATTGAATGAAAGAATGGTTGAATTAGAATGTCCTAGTATTATTAGCCAAGTGAAGTTTTATCATGTGCCAGAAGGGATATCTATTGAAACTCTAACTGGTAAATATGATGAAGCATAACATATGTTAAAGTTAAATGAAGTTTAGTTAAAGTGGAGTAAGATTCAAGATGACATCTATTCCACTTTTTTATTCAATATTTAATAATAGAATATATTAATTTGTAAACTCTTTTTGCACTTTAATGCTAATTTTAATATAATGTACTAATGATATTAGGGCATATAGAAAGGATTTTTGTAAAGTGAATGAAGAGCAAAGAAAAGCTGGTACGATAGATATTTTAAACGAACGTAATAAAAAAGCAGAAAAAGACTATAGTAAATATTTCGAACATGTTTATCAACCACCTAATCTTAAAGAAGCAAAAAAGCGTGGTAAACAAGATGTTCAATATAACCGAGATTTTCATATTGAAGATAAATATAAAGGTATGGGGAAAGGACGAACATTTTTAATTAAAACATATGGTTGTCAAATGAATGCACATGATACTGAAGTAATGGCAGGAATTTTGCAAGCTTTAGACTATCAAGCAACTGATGATATTAATGAAGCGGATGTTATATTAATTAATACATGTGCTATTCGTGAAAATGCTGAAAATAAAGTATTTAGTGAAATAGGTAATTTAAAACATTTAAAGAAAAATAGACCTGAAACATTAATTGGTGTATGCGGTTGTATGTCACAAGAAGAATCTGTTGTAAATAAAATCTTAAAATCATATCAAAATGTGGATATGATTTTTGGAACGCATAATATCCATAAATTACCTGAAATTTTAGAAGAAGCATATTTATCAAAAGCCATGGTCGTTGAGGTTTGGTCTAAAGAAGGCGACGTTATTGAAAACCTACCTAAAGTGCGTGAAGGAAGTACAAAAGCATGGGTTAATATTATGTATGGATGTGATAAATTCTGTACATATTGTATTGTACCTTTTACACGAGGAAAAGAACGCAGTCGTAGACCACAAGATATCATTGAAGAAGTTCGAGGTCTCGCTCGTGAAGGTTATAAGGAAATTACGCTTCTAGGACAAAACGTTAATTCATATGGAAAAGATATTAAAGATTTAGATTATGGTCTAGGTGATTTATTAGAGAATATTTCTAAAATTGACATTCCACGTGTACGTTTTACAACGAGTCATCCTTGGGATTTTACAGATAGAATGATTGAAGTGATTGCAAAAGGTGGAAATATCGTTCCTCACATTCATTTACCTGTGCAATCTGGAAATAATGCTGTATTAAAAATAATGGGACGTAAATATTCACGTGAAAGTTACTTGGATTTAGTTGATAGAATTAAAGAAGCTATTCCTAATGTCGCCCTTACTACTGACATAATAGTAGGATATCCTAACGAAACAGAAGAACAATTTGAAGAAACACTTTCATTATACGATGAAGTTCAATTTGAACATGCTTATACGTATTTGTATTCACAAAGAGATGGTACGCCTGCTGCTAAAATGAAAGATAATGTTCCAACTGAAGTGAAAAAAGATCGCTTGCAACGTTTAAATAAAAAAGTTGGTCAATATTCAGAAAAAGCAATGCAACATTATGAAGGACAAGTTGTTACTGTTTTATGTGAAGGAACAAGTAAAAAAGATGAAACAGTTCTAGCAGGTTATACTGAAAAAAATAAATTAGTTAACTTTAAAGGACCACGTGAAGCCATTGGTCAACTTGTTGATGTTAAAGTTAAAGAAGCAAAACAATACTCATTAAATGGTGAATTTTTACATTTTCATAATCAAGTTATGGTGACTAATTAATATGTATGAGAAAGAAGATATTCTAAAACAAGCAGATAGTGTATCGAACAAAATAAAGGGACTAGAATTGATTAAACAATATCAAAATGTAGAGCAACAAATTCATGAGAATTCATCAATTGACCAAAAAATGAAACAATTAAAATTGCAACAAAAACAGTCAGTAAATTTTCAAAATTATGGCAAGCATCAGGCTTATCAAAAATCTGAAAAAGAAATTTCTCAACTTGAAAAAGAAATCAATGCATTACCTATTGTTGAAGAGTTTCGGTCAGCGCAATTTGAAGCAAATGAGTTGTTGCAATTGATGGTTTCTACTATGGAACAAAGTTTAAATAAGCATAATGAAAAAGCACATCATGACTCATAAACAGAAGGGAATATTCAAAGATGAAAACTAAAAAACTTACCATTACAGCTTTACTCATTGCTTTTAATGTCGTATTTAGTAGTTTTATTATTATACCTTTAGGTCCAGTAAAAGCAGCCCCAGTACAACATTTTGTAAATGTACTATGTGCTGTTTTTGTAGGACCATGGTATGGTTTAGCACAGGCTTTGATTTCTTCTTTAATAAGAATAATATTTGGAACTGGCAGTGCATTTGCCTTTCCTGGTAGTATGATTGGTGTGTTTCTAGCTAGCATCTTCTATATGTATAGAAAGCACATATTTATGGCTGCAGTTGGAGAAGTGATTGGAACTGGAATCATTGGTAGTTTAATGTGCATTCCACTATCTTGGATATTAGGTTTGCAACATTTCTTTATCAAACCATTAATGCTTGTATTTTTAGTTTCAAGTTTCCTTGGTGCGGCGATTAGTTATATCTTACTTATAGTGTTAAAAAAACGTGGATTATTAGATAAATTCAAATAAATATTTTATTTAAGATTATCATTTCATACGCTTAATAAGTTTAGTGTTTATTAAGCGGAATAAAGAGATGATAATCTTTTATTTTTAAGTTGTAGAATAATATTCTAATTTAGATAACGAGCGCTTCAGTATGACATATGTTAAAATATACAAGTTAAAATGTGAGAAACAAGTATATATCAGTAAGGTTGTGAAAAAAATATGGCTAATGTGACACCTATGATGCAACAATATTTAAAAATAAAATCTCAATATCAAGATTGCTTATTGTTTTTTAGATTAGGTGATTTTTATGAAATGTTCTTTGAAGATGCTAAAGAAGCATCTAGAGTATTAGAAATTACTTTAACTAAAAGAGATGCTAAAAAAGAAAATCCAATTCCAATGTGTGGTGTTCCGTATCACTCAGCAAATAGCTATATTGAAACACTTATTAACAATGGATATAAAGTTGCTATTTGTGAACAGATGGAAGATCCAAAACAAACTAAAGGCATGGTTAAAAGAGAAGTAGTTAAAGTAGTCACACCTGGAACAATGATGGAACAAGGCGGAATGGATGAAAATCAAAATAATTATATTCTTAGCTTCATTCAGAATGAAAATGGATACGCATTAAGTTATTGTGATGTTTCTACTGGTGAATTAAAAGCTACCAATTTTGAAGATGAAAGCACGTTAATTAATGAAATCATTACGATTAACCCAAATGAAATTGTAGTACGAGAAGACATAAATGAAGATTTAAAAAAACAAATTTCACTTACTACAGAAACGATTACAGTTAGAGAAGAAATTTCTGATATGGAATATAGTGTCAATACATTAGAAAATAATTTAATGTTTTTGACAACACAATTATTGTTAGATTATATTCATCATACTCAAAAAAGAGATTTGTCTCATATTGAAGACGTGATAACCTATGCGGCGATTGACTTTATGAAAATGGATTATTATGCAAAACGCAATTTAGAGCTTACTGAAAGCATACGTTTAAAAAGTAAAAAAGGAACATTGTTATGGTTAATGGATGAAACAAAAACACCTATGGGTGCAAGACGCTTGAAACAGTGGATTGATCGCCCACTTATTCATAAAGACAATATTGAACAACGATTAGATATCGTAGAATCATTTATTGATCATTTTATAGAAAGAGATACTCTAAGAGGTTACCTTAATCAAGTATATGATATTGAAAGATTAGTAGGACGAGTAAGTTATGGAAATGTAAATGCTCGTGATTTGATTCAACTCAAACATTCTATTTCTGAAATTCCAAATATTAAATCACTTCTTGAACAAATGAATAGTGTGACAACAACGCAGTTTAGCACATTAGAACCATTAGAAGATTTACTGACAGTCTTGGAAGATAGTTTAGTAGAAGAACCACCTATTTCAGTTAAAGATGGGGGGCTGTTCAAACAAGGATTCAGTAAACAACTAGATGAGTATTTAGAAGCATCTAAAAATGGAAAAGATTGGCTCGCACAACTTCAAGCGAAAGAACGTGAAAGAACAGGTATCAAATCTTTAAAAATTAGCTACAATAAAGTTTTTGGTTACTTTATTGAAATCACACGTGCTAATCTTCAAGGATTCGAACCAAGCGAGCATGGCTATCATCGTAAACAAACTTTATCTAATGCAGAAAGATTTATTACAGACGAATTAAAAGAAAAAGAAGATATTATTTTAGGTGCAGAAGATAAAGCAATTGAATTAGAATATCAACTGTTTATTCGATTGAGAGAGCATGTTAAATCATATACTGAAAGATTACAAAGACAAGCAAAAGTGATATCAGAGCTTGATTGTTTACAAAGTTTTGCAGAAATTGCACAAAAATATAACTATGTTAGACCAAAATTTAGTGATGATAAAACATTGAACTTAGAAAATTCTAGACATCCTGTTGTAGAACGTGTGATGGATTATAATGATTATGTACCAAATGATTGTTATCTTGATCAAAATAACTTTATTTATTTGATTACTGGCCCAAATATGTCCGGTAAATCAACTTATATGCGACAAGTGGCAATCATTAGTATCATGGCACAAATGGGAGCTTATGTACCATGTGATAATGCAATATTACCGATTTTTGATCAAATTTTCACAAGAATTGGTGCAGCAGATGATTTAGTATCCGGTAAAAGTACCTTTATGGTTGAAATGTTAGAAGCACAAAAAGCATTAACATACGCAACAGCAGATAGTTTAATCATCTTTGATGAAATCGGACGAGGAACGTCAACATATGATGGCTTATCTCTAGCGCAAGCTATGATTGAATATGTATCTGAAACATCACATGCTAAGACGCTTTTTTCAACCCATTATCATGAATTAACAACATTAGATCAACAGCTATCTAGTTTAAAAAATGTACATGTAGCAGCAGATGAGTATCAAGGTGAACTTATTTTCCTTCATAAAGTTAAAGAGGGTGCCGTTGATGATAGTTATGGTATTCAAGTTGCTAAATTAGCAAATCTTCCTGAGAAAGTAATTGAAAGAGCTCAAGTTATTTTAAATGCGTTTGAACAAAATGGAGTATTAGATGAGAATGTCCATCGTCAACATTATAATGACAACTCTAAAGATATTGAAAATAAGAATCATTTAAATAATAAGGAAGAACACTCAACTATTAAACAAACAGATGTGTTTGAACAAACAAGTTTTGACTTATTTAATTCGAATGAAACACAAAGTGAAATAGAAGCACAAATTAAAAATTTAAATATTTCAAATATGACACCTATTGAAGCATTACTTAAGTTAAGCGAATTACAAAATCAGTTAAGATAGAGGTGTTAATACATGGGTAAAATTAAAGAATTACAAACATCTTTAGCAAATAAAATTGCTGCAGGAGAAGTGGTTGAACGTCCTAGTTCAGTAGTAAAAGAATTACTTGAAAATGCAATTGATGCTAAGGCGACTGAAATTAATATAGAAGTAGAACAATCAGGTATTTCCTCAATTCGTGTAGTCGACAATGGAACTGGAATTGAGCAAGATGATTTGCAACTTGTTTTTCATCGCCATGCTACCAGTAAAATAAATGATGATGACGATTTGTTTCATATCAGAACATTAGGGTTTCGAGGTGAAGCACTGGCCAGTATTTCATCTGTAGCTAAAGTGACACTTAAAACGTGTACAGATAATGAAAATGGTCACGAAATTTATGCTGAAAATGGTGAAATATTATCTCAAAAACCAGCAAAAGCCAAAAAAGGAACAGATATTAAAGTAGAATCATTATTTTATAATACGCCAGCTCGGTTAAAATATATTAAAAGTTTATATACAGAATTAGGAAAAATTACAGATATTGTTAATCGAATGGCAATGAGTCATCCAAACATTCGCTTTTCACTTATATCTGATGGAAAAACGATGTTAAAAACGAATGGTTCTGGAAGAACAAATGAAGTGATGGCTGAAATATATGGTATTAAAGTTGCAAAAGATTTAGTTCACATTTCTGGCGATACTAGTGACTATCATTTAGAAGGATTTGTTGCTAAACCGGAACATTCTCGTAGTAATAAACATTATATTTCAATTTTTATTAATGGTCGATATATCAAAAATTTCGCTTTAAATAAAGCTATTACTGAAGGATATCATACACTTCTAACCATAGGTCGTTACCCTATTTGCTATATCAATATAGAAATGGATCCAATTTTAGTAGATGTCAATGTGCATCCAACGAAACTTGAAGTTAGACTTTCAAAAGAAGAACAACTTTATAATTTAATTATTGAAAAAATTAGACATGCATTTAAAGATAGAATATTAATTCCTAAAAACGATTTAGATCGAACACCTAAAAAAAATAAAGTATTGCATACATTTGAACAACAAAAAATCGATTTTGAACAAAAACAACAAAATATTTCAAATGAGACAAAACAATTAGAAAATAAAAATGACCCCAACATTTCGACTAACAATACCTTTTCAACAATAAGTCATCAATATGATGAAGCACATACCTCTGATGATTCTTACACTAGAGAAGATAACGAAAATTCTAGTGTCTATAATAATAAACGTAGTATGGATAAAGATTACTTCGACATTCAAAAAGATATTTTAAATAGTTTAGATCGTGCCGAATCTTCAATCGATAACACTCGACATGATGAAACCAATATTTATAATTATGATGAAAATGATGACTTTCAAGAGAATGTTACAAATCAAGAAGAACAAGATATTAAAGGTAAAGTAAGTTCAACACCGTCTCGACGTGTGCCATATATGGAAGTAGTTGGCCAAGTACACGGTACCTATATTATTGCTCAAAATGAAAATGGAATGTTTATGATAGATCAACATGCTGCACAAGAACGTATTAAATACGAATATTTCAGAGAAAAGATAGGCGAAGTATCAAATGAAGTACAAGATTTGTTAATTCCTTTAACATTTCACTTCTCAAAAGACGAGCAATTAATTATTGATCAATATCGAGAAGAACTTGATAAAGTAGGGGTCCATTTAGAACATTTTGGTGGATATGACTATATTGTAAATAGTTATCCAGTATGGTTTCCTAAAGTGGAAGCAGAGGAAATTATTAAAGATATGATTGAACTCGTATTAAATCATAAAAAAATTGACGTTAAAAAAATGCGTGAAGACGCAGCTATTATGATGAGTTGTAAGAAGTCAATTAAAGCAAATCATTATTTAAAAAAGAATGAAATGGCAGATTTAATTGATCAATTAAGAGAAGCGGAAGATCCATTTACTTGTCCTCATGGTAGACCAATTATTATTAACTTTTCAAATTATGAATTAGAGAAATTATTTAAACGAGTAATGTAGAAGGGATGCATAGAAATGAAAGAACACGTACTACCAGCAATTCGAAATATGAAAGATTTAGAGAAATTAATTCAAACGGATTATAAAGTGTGTGTCCTTTTAGATATGCATGTAGGTCATTTAAGAAGCATTATAGAGTTACTTAAAAAACATGACATTGAAGCATATATTCATATTGATTTAATTAAAGGAATGGCACATGATGAATATGCATGTGAATATATCATTCAAACTTATAAACCAAAAGGGATTGTTTCAACAAAAACAAAAGTTATTCAAAAAGCAAAATCATTAAATGTACTTACTATTTTTAGAGTTTTTATTATTGATAGTCAAGCACTCAATCGTAGTATACAACTCATAAAGAAAGTGGACCCAGATTATGTTGAAGTACTACCAGGTATTGCTCATAAAATTGTTGAAAATGTAAGAGAAGCAACGACTGCTAAAATTATAGCAGGTGGGCTAATCGAAGAAGAAAAAGAAGTGAATGATGCAATTAATAGTGGTGCAAGTTATGTAACCACAAGTAACAGAAAATTATGGTAGAAATTATATTTTTAACCTGAGACAAAATTGATGTCTCAGGTTTTTTTATGTATTGATCAAAAATAATTATAATACGCTCTTTTAATCTATAAAATAAATTGTGACAATTTTTTTACAAAAATCATTGACAACGCTTACAATTATTTTGTATGATTTATACAAGTTAATATTTGAATGAGAGATGAAGAGATTTCTGCAACCCTAATTATATAGTTTGTAGAAGTCTCTTTGCCTTGTAGGAGGTTAAAACATGAATGCTTATTTAGCAGAGTTTTTAGGCACGGCCATTCTTATTTTGTTCGGTGGAGGCGTATGTGCAAATGTAAATTTAAAACGTAGCGCTGGACAAGAATCTGATTGGATCGTTATTGCCGCTGGATGGGGCTTAGCTGTAACTATGGGAGTTTATGCAGTAGGACAATTTTCTGGAGCCCATTTAAATCCAGCTGTGTCAATTGCTTTAGCAGTTGAGGGAAGTTTTAGTTGGATAAAAGTACCAGGATATATTGTTTGTCAAATGTTAGGAGGAATTGTAGGAGCTACACTTGTTTGGTTAATGTATTTACCACATTGGAAAGCAACTAAAGATCAAGGTGCAAAATTAGGCGTATTCTCTACTGCACCTGCTATTAAAAATTATTTTGCTAACTTTTTAAGTGAAATTATTGGAACTGCTATTTTAAGTTTAGGGATTTTATTTATTGGGGTAAATAAAATTGCAGATGGATTAAACCCATTAATTGTGGGTAGTTTAATTATTGCAATAGGTTTAAGTTTAGGTGGGCCTACAGGTTATGCCATTAATCCAGCTCGTGACTTAGGACCAAGAATTGCACATGCGATTTTACCAATTGCTGGTAAAGGAGGATCTAATTGGTGGTATGCTATTGTACCAGTACTAGGACCAATTGCTGGCGGTATGCTAGGTGCTGTGATTTATCAGGTTTTTTATAAAAATGAATTTACTTTTATGAGTGGTGTTAGCATTGTAGTTTTGATTGTTACATTACTGATTGGTTTAGCGCTTAATAAATCAAATAAACATAAAGATATTGAATCGATTTATTAAAAGAAAAATTTTAGTTTTAAATCATATAATATATTGACTATGTGATTCAAAGGATACTTAACACATACAGTCAGAATGAAAGAAGGAGAAAAATTATGGAACAATACATCATGTCAATAGACCAGGGCACAACTAGCTCTAGAGCAATTTTATTTGATAAAGAAGGACAAATTCAAGGCGTTGCGCAAAGAGAATTTAAACAATATTTTCCTAAATCTGGTTGGGTAGAGCATGACGCTAATGAAATTTGGACATCAGTATTAGCAGTAATGGCTGAAGTGATAAATGAAAATGAAATTGATCCTGAACAAATTAAAGGTATTGGTATTACTAACCAACGTGAAACTACGGTCATTTGGGATAAGAAAACAGGTCGCCCAATTTATCATGCAATTGTTTGGCAATCTCGTCAAACACAACATATTTGTAATGAATTAAAAGAACAAGGCCACGAAAAAACATTTCGTAATAAAACAGGTTTATTATTAGACCCTTACTTTTCTGGAACAAAAGTAAGATGGATATTAGATAATGTTAAAGGTGCAAGAGAGAAAGCCGAAAATGGGGATTTATTATTCGGAACTATCGATACTTGGTTAGTGTGGAAACTATCTGGTGGAGAAGCACATATTACAGACTATTCAAATGCCAGTCGTACATTAATGTATAACATTCATGAACTTAAATGGGATGATGAATTATTAGAATTACTAGACATTCCTAAAGCAATACTTCCAGAAGTTAAAGAATCTAGTGAAATCTATGCACATACTAAAGATTATCATTTCTTTGGTCAAGAAGTACCAATTGCTGGTATTGCTGGTGACCAACAAGCAGCATTGTTTGGTCAAGCTTGTTTCGAACGTGGTGATGTGAAAAATACGTATGGTACTGGCGGATTCATGTTAATGAACACTGGTGAAGAACCTGTAACGTCTGAAAGTGGATTGTTAACTACAATTGCTTATGGTCTTGACGGTAAAGTAAACTATGCACTTGAAGGATCAATTTTCGTATCTGGATCAGCAATTCAATGGTTACGTGACGGTTTAAGAATTATTAATTCTGCACCGCAAACTGAAAACTATGCAACACGTGTTAATTCTACTGATAATGTCTACTTTGTTCCTGCATTCGTAGGACTTGGTACACCATATTGGGATTCTGAAGCACGTGGTGCGATTTTCGGATTAACTCGTGGTACTGAAAAAGAACATTTCATTCGTGCAACATTAGAATCTTTATGTTATCAAACACGCGATGTTATGGAAGCAATGTCTAAAGATTCAGGAATTGAAGTAAATAATTTACGTGTTGATGGTGGCGCAGTAAAAAATAACTTTATAATGCAATTCCAAGCAGATATTGTTGATACATCAGTTGAACGTCCGGAAGTTCAAGAAACAACAGCACTTGGAGCTGCTTATCTAGCAGGTTTGGCTGTAGACTTTTGGGAAGATAAAAAAGACATTGCTGATAGATGGAAATTAGAAACAGAATTTAATCCAGAAATGTCTGAAGAAACAAGAACTAAGTTATATAAAGGTTGGAAGAAAGCAGTAGAAGCTACTCAAGTCTTTAAATTAGAAGATTAATTTTTAATTATGGCTTAGTTACAAAGAATATGTTATGATGTAATTAAGTTAATACATTAGTCGAGATTTGAGAGACCTGTTATCATGCAGTATGCTTCTGTGTGTATAGGTCTCTCTTTTTTTAATATAAATTTTGGAGGGTATATTATGGCATTATCTACTTTTAACAGGAACTTAATTAAAAAGAATTTAAGAAATAAAGAATTTGACGTTGTAGTTATTGGTGGAGGAATTACTGGTGCAGGTATTGCATTAGATGCTACACAACGTGGTATGAAAGTAGCTTTAGTAGAAATGCAAGACTTTGCGCAAGGTACAAGTTCTCGCTCAACTAAATTAGTACATGGTGGTTTACGTTACTTGAAACAAGCACAAATCAAAGTTGTTGCTGAAACAGGTAAAGAACGTGCAATAGTTTATGAAAATGGTCCCCACGTAACAACTCCTGAATGGATGTTATTACCGATGCATAAAGGGGGGACATTTGGTAAATTCACAACTAACATCGGGTTAACAATGTATGATCGTTTAGCAGGCGTTAAACGTCATGAACGTAAAAAAATGTTATCAAAACAAGCTACTTTAAATAAAGAACCTCTTGTGAAAAAAGATGGTTTAAAAGGTGGCGGATACTACGTAGAATATCGTACTGATGATGCTCGCTTAACAATTGAAGTGATGAAACGTGCTGCTGAAAAAGGCGCTGAAGTCATTAATCACACTAAATCTACTGACTTCGTATACGATGCTAAAAATAAAGTAAGTGGTATTAAAGTAAAAGATATGCTTACAGGTGAAGAGTATCAAATCAATGCTAAAAAAGTAATCAATGCTGCTGGTCCATGGGTAGACGAAGTGAGAAAGAAAGATTATACACGTAACAATAAACAATTACGTTTAACAAAAGGTGTTCACGTAGTTATCGATCAATCAAAATTCCCATTACGTCAAGCGGTTTACTTTGATACTGAAAAAGATGGTCGTATGATTTTTGCTATTCCTCGTGAAGGTAAAGCATATGTAGGTACTACTGATACATTCTATAATAATGAAAAAACAAAACCTTTAACTAATCAAGAAGATAGAGACTATTTAATTGATGCAATCAATTATATGTTCCCTGATGTACATGTTACTGATGCTGATATTGAATCAACTTGGGCTGGCGTACGTCCATTAATTTTAGAAGATGGAAAAGATCCTTCAGAAATTTCACGTAAAGATGAAATTTGGGAAGGTAAATCAGGATTATTAACCATTGCTGGTGGTAAATTAACTGGATATCGTCATATGGCATTAGAAATTGTTGATTTATTAGCTAAGCGTTTAAAACAAGAATATAGTCTAAAATTTGCGGATAGCAAAACTAAAAATACACCTATTTCTGGTGGAGATGTTGGTGGTAGTAAAAACTTTGAAAATTACGTAAATCGTAAAGTTCAAGAAGGTAAAGCACTTGGATTAAGCACAGATGTGGCACATAATTTAGCTTCAAAATACGGTTCAAATGTAGATAAATTATTCGCAATTGCACAATTAACGAATGAAAAAGATTTAAATATGCCATTAGAATTATACGTTCAATTAGTTTATAGTGTACAAAACGAAATGGTATATAAACCAACTGATTTCTTAATTCGTCGTACTGGTAAATTATACTTTGACATCAATACAGTTAAACAATATAAACAAGCAATTATTGATGAATTAGATAAATTATTAAATTATACTGCTGAACAGAAAAATGAATTTTCTAAAGAAGTTGATGAAGCTATTGAAGAAGCAACACATGGTAATCATCAACCTGCAGAAAAATAAATATAGTTAAAATAGTATAGCAACTGAGATTGGGTAAAAGTACTCAATCTCAGTTTTTTATATTTTGATAAAATTTTTAAATTTAAAGTATATATAACCTATTAAAAAGTAACAAACTATTTGATAACATTAAAGAGTATAGGTATATTAGTAGGAATAGTACGTTGTTAACATACCATTAAAGAAAGAGATTGGAGGCATATCTATGGGGCAAAGTGCTTATAAAATAACTGTAGAAGATGGAACAACTTTAGAAGTTAAAGTAGATAAAGCAAACATAGCGACTTATGGTATTATACATATATTTCATGGTATGGCTGAACATATGGATCGATACGAAACACTTGTTAATGCTTTAACGCATCAAGGCTATGATGTGATTAGACATAATCATAGAGGACATGGGAAAGAGATTGATGAGAAAGAACGTGGACATTACGACAGTATGAATCAAGTTGTTCAAGATGCGTTTGAAATTGCACAAACATTATATGATAGTGAGAAAGGATTACCCTATATTGTATTAGGCCATTCAATGGGATCTATTATTGCACGTTTATTTGTTGAAACTTATCCAAATTTTGCTAATGGATTGATATTAACTGGAACAGGACAATATCCGAAATGGAAAGGAATTCCTGCAAGAATCAGTTTGAAATTAATTTCTATTTTTACTGGGAAGCGCAATCGTTTAAAATGGGTCAATCAACTCGTTTACAAATCATTTAACAAAAAGATTGATCAACCACGAACTGAAAGTGACTGGCTTTCATCACAATCTACAGAAGTTGATAAATTTGTAAACGATGAGTATACCGGCTTTTTAGTTTCAAACCAATTAATTTATGAAACAGTAAAACATATGACACGTACTGCAAATTATACTCAATTAAAAAAAATGAATAAACAGTTACCAATATTGATGATTTCAGGAAAAAATGATCCTTTTGGAGAGTATGGCAGAGGTGTTAAATCCTTGGCCAGAAAATTTACAAAAGCTGGTATTAAACATATTACGGTACAACTTTATGCAAATAGAAGACATGAAATATTATTTGAAGTTGATCAACAAATGATATGGAATCATATGTTTGATTGGATTCAAAAACAAGTATTGAAAAATAATCAGAGTGAGGCGTAATCATTGCAAGCATCAAAAAAACCTTTTCTAGTAGTTATTGTAGGACCGACAGCTTCGGGTAAAACAGAATTGAGTATCGAATTAGCTAAAAAAATGAATGGAGAAATCATTAGTGGCGATTCGATGCAAGTATACCGTCAAATGAATATAGGTACTGCAAAGGTAACAGAAACAGAAATGGAAGGGATACCCCATTATTTAATAGATATCTTAAATCCTGATGAATCATTTTCTGCATACGAATTTAAAAAAAGAGCAGAAGTGCTTATTGAAGATATTACAAAAAGAGGTAAAGTACCTATTATTGCAGGAGGTACAGGTTTATATATTCAGTCTTTAATTTACGATTATCCATTTGATGATGAAAATGTATCAGTAGAAAAAGAATTAAGAGTAAAAGAAAAATTAGATGCATTAAATCAATTGAATAATGATGACTTACATCGTTACTTAGCATCGTTTGATGAAACATCAGCTAAAGATATTCATCCAAATAATAGAAAAAGAGTACTTAGAGCGATTGAATATTACTTAAAAACAAAAAAACTTTTAAGTTCTCGAAAGAAAGTTCAACAATTTACAGAAAATTATGATACATTATTAGTAGGGATTGAAATGTCGCGCAAAACATTATATACAAGAATAAATAAACGTGTTGATATTATGTTGGGCCACGGATTATTTAATGAAGTGAAAGCACTAGTTGAACAAGGTTTTGAATCTAGTCAGAGTATGCAAGCAATTGGTTACAAAGAACTTGTCCCTGTTATAAAAGGAGAAATGGAATTAGAACCAGCTGTAGAATTATTAAAACAACATTCAAGGCAATATGCGAAAAGACAACTCACATGGTTTAAAAACAAAATGAATGTTCAATGGTTTGATAGAGAGACAATGTCACTTCAAATGATGTTAGATGAGATTACAACCCAAATAAATAAAAGGAGTTCTAAACATGATTGCAAACCAAAACATCCAAGATCAAGCACTAGAGAACTTTAAAGCAGAACAAACGGAAATTACTGTATTTTTCTTAAATGGTTTTCAAATGAAAGGTGTTATTGAAGACTTTGATAAATACATGATTAGCTTAGTTTCTCAAGGCAAACAACATTTGATTTACAAACATGCGATCAGCACTTTCACTGTGGATACAGAATCTACTGATTCAGAAGCTACAGGCGAAGGTGAAGAATAAGTTGTAATTAAAGTGCCAAGTTACTGAATTTTAGAGCGTAGTCCACGGTCGAAATGTATACGTAGCTTGCAAAATTCTCATCAATTTTTGCACTTTTGAACAAATAAAGGAAATGTTTGTAATAAAACAAAGCTTCAATATAGAACGATTGTCTATGACATAGTCATCTATATTGAAGCTTTTATTTAATTTATAGAAGTTTTTCAATATCTTTTTCAATTTGAGCAGGTTTTTTCTGAGGTGAGAAGCGTTGAACAATATTACCTTCACGGTCAACTAAAAACTTAGTGAAATTCCATTTAATTTTTTCACTTAACATGCCTTTAGCTTGACTTGTTAAATAACGGAACAATGGATGCTGGTTATCGCCTTTAACGTCAATTTTTTCATGAATAGGGAATGTGACACCGTAGTTAATTTTACAATTTTGATTTGCTTCAGCACCAGAACCAGGTTCTTGACCTCCAAACTGATTGCATGGGAAACCTAAAACAATAAATCCTTGGTCCTTATATTTATTATATAGTTCTTGTAATCCTTCAAATTGTGGTGTAAATCCACATTCACTCGCTGTATTAACGATAAGCATAACATCGCCTTTATATACATCTAATTTATAATTTTCACCATTAGATTTTTGAACTTCAAAATCATAAATATTTTCCATACTATCACCCTTTCAATTTAGCTTTAATTTAACATAGTTTTAGTCGTTAGTCTTTAAACTTGCTCTATGATAGAATATGTAAGACATGTTAGAAAAGGAGATGTATATCATGGCTCAGCAACACACTTATGATACAAAGAAAAAGTTAGAAACTGCTGTATTAGTTGGTGTACATGCTCAAAGTGATCATCAATATAATTTTGAATCTACAATGGAAGAATTAGAAGCTTTAGCGTTGACTTGTCAATTAGATGTTAAAGGACAAGTCACTCAAAATAAAGATCAATTTGATTATAAATATTATGTTGGCAAAGGTAAGATTGATGAAATTAAAGCTTTTATAGAATTTCATGACATCGATGTTGTTGTGACAAATGATGAATTAACAACAGCACAATCAAAAACATTAAATGATAATTTGGGCATTAAAATTATCGATAGAACACAGCTCATTCTTGAAATTTTTGCTTTAAGAGCGCGTAGTAGAGAAGGTAAATTACAAGTTGAATTAGCTCAACTCGATTACTTACTTCCTAGATTACAAGGACATGGAAAAAGTTTATCTCGTTTAGGCGGGGGAATTGGTACGCGTGGTCCTGGTGAAACAAAATTAGAAATGGATAGACGTCATATTAGAACACGTATGAATGAAATTAAACTTCAACTTAAAACAGTGGTCGAACATCGTGAAAGATATCGTAATCAACGCGAACAAAATCAAGTGTTTCAAATTGCACTTATTGGCTACACTAACGCTGGAAAATCTTCTTGGTTTAATGTTTTAGCAAACGAAACGACTTTTGAAAAAGATTTACTATTTGCCACACTTGACCCTAAAACACGACAAATACAAATTAACAATGGGTTTAATTTAATTATTTCTGATACCGTAGGCTTCATTCAAAAGTTGCCTACAACATTAGTAGCAGCATTTAAGTCGACATTAGAAGAAGCGAAAAGTGCTGATTTACTTCTACATGTCGTTGATGCAAGTCATCCAGAATATCGTGCTCAATATGATACGGTTAATCAATTGGTAAAAGACTTAGATATGGATGACCTTCCACAAGCAATCATTTTTAATAAAAAAGATCAATGTTCTGAAGAAACTGATGTACCGGTATCAGGCCATCCGTCTGTATTTGTATCAAGTCGTAATAATGAAGATAAATTAAAAGTGAAGCAGTTACTGTTTGATCAAATAAAAGCGACTTTGTCATATTACTTAGAAACTGTATCTAGTGAAGATGCAGATAGATTATACTTTTTAAAACAACATACACTTATCGAAGAAATGAAATTTGATGAGAATAATGAAAGTTATATCGTTAAAGGATATAGAAAATAATTATATATAAAGGAAGATAAATTGCATGTCAGATATTCAACACATCGTTTCTAAAGTAGAAGAAACGTTAACACCCTTATTTAAAGAAATTGAAGAAACTGCTTATATCAATCAGGAAAAGGTTCTTGATGCTTTTCATCATGTTAAAGCGAGCGAGAATGATTTAATAGGTTCTACAGGATATGGTTATGATGATTTTGGACGTGATCATTTAGAAGAGATATATGCTCATACGTTTAAAGCAGAAGATGCACTTGTTAGACCTCAAATTATTTCAGGTACTCATGCAATTACATTAGCATTGCAAAGTACACTCAAATATGGCGATGAACTGATGTACATTACAGGTAGTCCCTATGACACCTTACTTGAAGTGATTGGTGTTAATGGTAATGGTATTGAAAGTCTCAAAGAGCATGGCGTGACATATAAAGAAGTTGCATTAAAAGATGGAATGATTGATGTTGAAACTGTTTTAAATACTATTTCGAAACAAACGAAAGTTATTGCTATTCAACGTTCAAAAGGGTATGGACAACGACCTTCAATTACAGTAGATGAAATAGAAACTGCTATTTCTCAAATTAAACAACGATATCCAAATGTAATTATTTTTGTGGATAATTGCTACGGAGAGTTTGTAGAGCGTCGAGAACCAATAGAAGTGGGTGCAGATTTAATTGCAGGGTCATTAATAAAAAATCCTGGTGGTGGATTAGCAAAAATTGGTGGTTACATTGCAGGACGAAAAGATTTAATCGAACGATGTGGTTATCGTTTAACTGCACCTGGTATTGGTAAAGAAGCGGGTGCTTCATTATTTTCATTGCAAGAAATGTATCAAGGATTCTTTTTAGCACCGCATGTAGTGAGTCAAAGCTTAAAAGGCTCATTATTTACAAGTTTACTTCTTGAAAAAATGAATATGAACACAGTACCCAAGTACGATGCTAAGCGTACAGACTTAATTCAAACCGTTCAATTTGATACAAAAGAACAGATGATTGCATTTTGTCAAAGTATTCAACATGCTTCACCAATTAATGCACACTTTAGTCCTGAACCTAGTTATATGCCTGGTTATGAAGATGATGTCATCATGGCAGCAGGAACGTTTGTGCAAGGATCCTCTATTGAATTATCAGCAGATGGTCCGATTCGTCCGCCTTATGAGGCATATGTGCAAGGTGGTCTAACTTATGAACATGTTAAAATTGCAGTAACACGTGCGGTTATGAATTTAAAAGAACAGAATTTAATTTAAGTAGTATAACACAATATTCAAAAATAGATAGTAATAAACATAATGAGAGTGAATTTCCTTTTGTATATGGATTTATTTTATGATAATATATCATGGTTAATTATACGAGATACTAATGAATAAGAAGGTTTAAATCAATTATGAAAGAAAATTTTTGGAATGAATTACCACGTCCATTTTTCATTTTAGCGCCGATGGAAGACGTGACAGACATTGTTTTTCGACATGTAGTAAGTGAAGCAGCGAGACCAGATGTATTTTTTACTGAATTTACAAATACGGAGAGTTTTTGTCATCCAGAAGGGATACATAGTGTACGAGGACGTTTAACATTCAGTGAAGATGAACAGCCTATGGTTGCTCATATATGGGGTGATAAGCCAGAGCAATTTAAAGAAATGAGTTTTGGTTTAGCAGATATGGGCTTTAAAGGTATTGATTTAAATATGGGCTGTCCTGTCGCAAATGTTGCCAAAAAAGGTAAAGGGTCTGGGTTAATTTTACGACCAGAAAGAGCAGCTGAAATTATTCAAGCAGCCAAGGCAGGTGGACTACCTGTTAGTGTTAAAACACGTCTAGGTTATTATAATATAGAGGAATGGAAAGAATGGTTAAGACATGTGTTTAAGCAAGACATTGCAAACTTATCTATCCATCTTCGTACACGTAAAGAAATGAGCAAAGTCGATGCACATTGGGAATTAATTGAAGCCATTAAAGAAATGCGCGATGAAGTGGCGCCTCAAACATTATTAACTATCAATGGTGATATTCCCGATAGACAAAAAGGAATGGAACTTGCGACGAAATATGGTATTGATGGAGTTATGATAGGAAGAGGTATTTTCCATAATCCTTTTGCATTTGAGAAAGAGCCACGCGAACATACAAGTAAAGAACTCTTGGATTTATTTAGATTACATTTAGAGTTATTTGAAAAGTATTCAAATGAAGAAACACAACAATTTAAAAGTTTACGACGTTTCTTTAAAATTTATGTGCGAGGTATTAGAGGTGCAAGTGAATTACGGCATCAATTAATGAGTACAGAAACTGTGGATGAAGCTCGAGCATTACTTGATGACTTTGAAGCAAATATGGAAGATAACCATTAATGAAACTTAACAATAAGAATACGCTATCGTATTGATGTCTTGAAAAATAATTTTTAAATAGTAAAAAGCCTGTAGATAACTGTATCTATGGGCTTTTACGTTTATATGTAAGAAATATTCAATTTTCATGTCAGAAAACCTAACATATTTTTGTATTTCATATTAATCTATGCTAAATTATAGACAAGTTCAAAAGTAGAGGTGAGGTTATAGTGTCTAACGATACAATAAGACGTAATATGGCCGTGTTCTCTATGAGTGTTGTTTGTAAATTGACAGAACTCACAGCAAGACAAATACGTTATTATGAAACACATGAACTCATTAAGCCCGAACGTACCGAAGGAAATAAAAGGTTATTCTCGATGAATGACTTAGAGAGACTGTTAGAAATTAAAACGTTAATTGAAAAAGGTTTTAATTTAAAAGGTATTAAACAAATAATTACAAATAATCAAGGGCACTTAACTACTGATGAACAAGAGACGAGAAAAAGAATGATTGTAGATGCAACTCAGAAACCGCGCAGTGAAGCTTTACCGATAAACCGTGGCGATTTATCACGATTTATTAATTAATAACTTGGAGGATGTCTACCATGCCAAAACATACTTTTACAAAAGAGGATATTCGTAAATTTGCAAAAGAGGAAAACGTAAGATATTTAAGATTACAATTCACTGATATCTTAGGTACAATTAAAAATGTTGAAGTTCCAGTAAGCCAATTAGAAAAAGTGTTAGATAATGAAATGATGTTTGACGGATCTTCAATCGAAGGTTTCGTACGTATTGAAGAATCAGATATGTATTTATACCCAGATTTAGATACTTGGGTTATCTTCCCTTGGACAGCAGGTCAAGGCAAAGTAGCACGTTTAATTTGTGATGTTTATACAACTGATGGTGAACCATTTGCTGGGGACCCACGTACGAACTTAAAACGTATATTAAAAGAAATGGAAGACTTAGGTTATACAGATTTCAACTTAGGGCCTGAACCAGAATTCTTCTTATTCAAATTGGATGAAAAAGGTGAACCAACATTAGAATTAAATGATAATGGCGGTTACTTCGACTTAGCACCAACTGACTTAGGTGAAAATTGTCGTCGTGACATCGTCCTTGAATTAGAAGATATGGGCTTTGATATCGAAGCAAGTCATCATGAAGTAGCACCAGGTCAACACGAAATTGACTTCAAATATGCAGATGCAATTTCAGCATGTGACAACATTCAAACATTTAAATTAGTTGTTAAAACAATTGCACGTAAACATAATTTACATGCGACATTTATGCCAAAACCATTATTTGGTGTAAATGGAAGTGGTATGCACTTCAACGTATCTTTATTCAAAGGTAAAGAAAATGCATTCTTTGATCCAAACGGCAAAGATCAATTAACTGAAGATGCTTATCACTTTACTGCAGGTATCTTAAATAATGCACGTGGATTTACAGCAGTATGTAACCCATTAGTCAATTCATATAAGCGTTTAGTACCTGGTTACGAAGCACCATGTTACATTGCTTGGAGTGGTAAAAACCGTTCTCCATTAGTACGTGTACCTACTTCAAGAGGTTTATCAACTCGTATTGAAGTACGTTCAGTTGACCCAGCTGCTAACCCATATATGGCTTTAGCTGCGATCTTACAAGCTGGTTTAGACGGTATTAAAAACAAAACTAAAGTACCAGAACCAGTAAACCAAAATATTTATGAAATGAATCGTGAAGAACGTGAAGCAGTAGGTATTCAAGATTTACCATCTACACTTTACACTGCATTAAAAGCAATGCGTGAAAACGATACAGTTAAAAAAGCATTAGGCAATCACATCTATAATCAATTTATTAATTCTAAATCTATCGAATGGGACTATTACAGAACTCAAGTTTCTGAATGGGAACGCGATCAATATATGAAACAATACTAATCGCTAAGCAAAAAGGGGAAAGACTTAGGGATATAAGAAGTTAAGGCATTTGCCTTAGCTTCTTTTTTGTTTGAAAACTTGGCAACTAAATCATAAAAATTAGAGCGATTTTGAGAAACCGGGCAACTATTGGGCAACTAAAGTTAAAAAACATTCTTTATATACTTCTCGAAATTTTCTAGTTTAATCATAGATTGTTTAGCTTTTTTTGTTTTTTCATGTTCATCTACCACTAAATATTTTTTCATAATATATAGCTCCTATTTTTATTAAATATATCAATAAAACCTATATGAATTATAAAAATATTATGTAAACATAAAAATATAGACCCGAAGTATGTCACCTTAAGGTCTATATTAAATAAGTTTATAATTAAATTAATTCTAAAAGTTTGTCAACATTTTCCTCAGTTGTGGCCCAACTTGTTGCGAATCTAACAACGCGATGTGTATCATCGTATTTTTCCCAAATTGTAAATTTCACTTTACTCTGAAGATCTTTAATCTTATCATCATTTAATACGAAAAACTGTTGATTAGTAGGAGAATCAAAATACACTTTATATCCTTTATTGATAAATCCTTGCTTCATTTTATTCGCCATATTAATAGCATGTCGACTAATATCAAAATACAAGTTATTAGTAAATAATTCTAAAAATTGAATACCAACTAAACGCCCCTTAGCTAGTAGGGCACCATGCTGTTTAATACGTGTAGTGAAGTGTTTAGGTTCATTATTGTTTGTAAATACAATCGCTTCACCACATAGTGCACCAATCTTTGTACCACCAATATAAAAAATATCACAGTAATTAGCAATATCTTCAATTGTGACATCTGTTTCATTACTCATCAAACCATAACCTAATCGGGCGCCATCCATAAATAATGGAATATGATGTTCCTTACAGACTTCTGATAAATTCCTAAGTTCTTCTTTACTATAAAGCGTTCCATATTCAGTAGGATGAGAAATATACACCATACCAGGAAATACCATATGTTCACGTTTGAAATCATTATAAAAAGTTTCAAGATAGGTATTTACTTCTTTAGGTGAAATCTTACCTTCATGAGATGGTACTGCTAATACTTTATGACCACTAAATTCTATAGCGCCCCCTTCATGTACTGCCACATGACCTGTATCTGCTGAAATAACCCCTTCATATGGCTCTAATACAGTATTAATAACAACTTGATTTGTTTGTGTACCACCAATTAAAAAGCGAACAGTGGCTTCAGGACATTGAATCGTTTTTCGAATTTGATCAGCGGCTTGTTTTGAAAATTGGTCATCCCCATAACCCGAAGCTTGAATATAATTTGTATCAATAAAACGTTGTAAAACTTTTGGATGTGCACCTTCTAGGTAGTCATTTTCAAAAGATATCATCGAATTCCTCCCTAACTTCCTTATGCTTATTCTAAACTGATTATTCTGAAAATTTGAATAGAATGTATTTAGTATACACTACCTTTTTAGTAATGTGAATTTAAGAGAATAAAAATAAATATGTAAACGCTTTTAAAAGACGTCCTATTATCATTGCAATTTAGTTGATAAACACATGTAAAAAGACTATGATTTAAACAAATATATGAAATGGAGTGTTATAAATGAGTAAAGTAAAATTTAAAAGAATTCAAGAACAAACAATTGAAGAATTGGAAAATGAAATTAATCAATATTTAGCAAGTGAAGAAGGTCGTCGCTATGAATTATTAAATGTTTCAATTGATAAAATTGAAGAACGCCAATTTCCTAACAATGAAGAAATATTAAGTGCCTTTTTAATATTAGCCGATAAATAAAAGTTGAATTTGAGAAGTAGGAGTTTAGAATTATGATAAGTCTTTTTGGCCCTAAAATTGGCACAATATTGAATATAATTTTAGTGCTTGGATTTTTAGGCAATTTAGTGTTGGCTTTTATTTTAATTTTTTTAGAGCGTAACAGACGTAGTGCATCTTCAACATGGGCCTGGATATTTGTATTATTTGTATTACCAGTGCTTGGATTTATTCTTTATCTATTTTTCGGTAGAACTGTTTCAAAAAGAAAAATGGAAAAAAGTAATGGTAAAGAGCTAGATGTTTATAAAGATTTGATTGATGAACAAGCTCATAAAATTGATCATTACAACTATCATACAGAAAACAAGCAGCTACAAAATCATCAAGATATGGCAAGAATGCTATTAAAGAAACAAGATGCTTTTATTACTGAAGACAATAAAATTGATTTATTTATTGATGGTCATGAATTATATGACAAAGTACTCGAAGATATTTATAATGCGAAAGATTACATACATTTAGAGTACTTTGGATTTGAAATCGATGGTCTAGGAAAACGAATTATCGATGCCCTAGAAACAAAGTTAAAAGAAGGTTTAGAAGTTAAATTACTTTACGATGATGTGGGTTCAAAAAATTTAAAACGTCACAAATTTAAACATTTTGAATCATTAGGTGGAGAGGTAGAAGCATTTTTTGCATCTAAACTACCAATTATTAACTTTAGAATGAATAATCGTAACCATCGTAAGATTATTGTTATTGATGGTCAAATCGGGTATATTGGTGGATTTAATGTAGGTGACGATTATTTAGGTTTAGGTAAACTAGGATACTGGAGAGATACGCATTTAAGAGTACAAGGTGATGTTGTAAATGCACTTCAAATTAGGTTTATTCTTGATTGGAACTCTCAAGCACATCGTCCACAATTTGAATATGATGATAAGTATTTTCCTAAAAAGAAAGTACAGGATGGTCATTCAGCCATTCAAATTGGTTCAAGTGGACCTGCATATGAATTACACCAAATTGAGTTTGGATATACCAAAATGATTATGAGTGCGAAAAAATCTATTTATATTCAAACACCTTACTTTATACCAGATCGATCTTACATTAATGCATTGAAAATGGCAGCAAATACTGGTGTTGATGTTAACATAATGATTCCATGTAAACCGGATCATCCATTTGTCTACTGGTCTACATTTTCAAATGTTGCTGAATTGCTTGAATATGGAGTAAAAGTGTATACGTATCAAAATGGATTTATACATTCTAAAATGTTAATGATTGATGATGAAGTCAGTAGTGTAGGTTCATCTAATATGGACTACAGAAGTTTTGTATTGAACTTTGAAGTTAATGCATTCGTATATGATGAACAATTAGCTAAGAAGTTAAAAGAGGCGTATAAAGAAGATATAAAAAAATCTAAACAACTTACACTTGAGAAATATAAAAAACGACCATTATCAATTAAATTCAAAGAAGATATTGCCAAATTATTATCACCAATCTTGTAAAAATAATAAAGAGGCTGGGACATAATTCCTAACAAAATAGC
>NZ_KV826324.1:0-1342 GCF_001835895.1 Staphylococcus sp. HMSC034C12
TAGCCAGTAAATGAGTTTATTATAAATTCATTTACTGGCTTCTTTATTTACAATACTACGTATTGTTGGCTCGCTTTCTTAGGGGACAGCTTCAGCCTGTAGTCTTCAGCTTGTCCTGTTCCCTCAAGAGTCTCGCCAAAATACTTTGTATTTATATGTAATTTTACATTGAAATACTTTAAAAAAATAAGGCCCTTTCGTATAATTTAATAAATATCACTAAACTAAATTAACGAGGTGCCTTATGTATAAAGATTATAACATGACTCAACTTACTCTACCATTGGAAACTTCAGTTCTTATCCCCACAAATGATATGTCACGACATGTCAATGATATTGTAGAAACAATTCCTAAAACTGAATTCGATGAATTCAGACATCATCGTGGTGCAACCTCATACCATCCCAAAATGATGTTAAAAGTCATTCTATATGCCTACACACAATCTGTGTTTTCAGGTCGTAAGATAGAAAAATTACTTAATGATAGCATCCGGATGATGTGGCTATCACAAAATCAAAAGCCTTCTTATAAAACGATTAATCGATTTAGAGTCAATCCAAAAGTAGATGCTTTATTAGAATCATTATTTATTCAATTTCATAGTCAGTGTTTGAAACAACATCTTATAGATGATCAGGCCATTTTTATTGATGGTACGAAAGTTGAGGCGAATGCCAATCGATATACATTTGTATGGAAAAAGAGTATTCAAAACCATGAGACAAAGATGAATGAAGATTCTAAAGCACTCTATCATGAATTGATAACAAATAAAATCATACCTGAGATTAAAAAAGATCACGATAATGACTTAACAAAGGAAGAAATAGATTTGATTGGTAGTCATTTGGATAAAGAAATCGAAGATTTAAATCAACATATCGATAATGAAAAATGTACTAAAATAAGAAAACAAATACGGCTCAAAAGAACTAAAATTAAACAATATAAAAAGCAAATTAATGATTACTCTGGGCGAAAGCATAAATACGACGTCCAAAAATCTATTTTAAAGGATAGAAATAGTTATTCTAAAACAGATCATGATGCCACATTTATGAGAATGAAAGAAGATCATATGAAAAATGGACAACTCAAGCCAGGTTATAATTTACAAATAGCGACAAATTCTCAATTCGTTTTATCTTATAATGTGTATCAAAATCCGACTGATACAAGAACGATGATACCATTTTTAAATTTAATTCAAGAGACCTACGGTCATTTACCTGAATATATTGTAGCTGATGCAGGTTATGGTAGCGAACCCAATTATATGGCAATTATAGATGATTTTAATCGAATACCACTTATAACCTACGGTATGTTTATAAAA